>JAQCKY010000126.1 GCA_027592155.1 Pseudomonadota bacterium | reverse complement strand
GAAAGACTGCAGCAAGCGGGTCCGGCCCTCGCGGTTGAGCTCTGAGATACCGCGGCGGAGCTTCTCGATTGCCAAAATGAGATCTTCGCGCTCGGTGTTCAGCGTCTCGATTTTTTCCTCGAGCTCCTCCGATTCGACCTCTGCGCGCAGATTAACCGGCCCCATATTTTCTCGCTCGCGGATGAGACGTTCAACGCGTTTCTCGGCTGCGTCATCGTCCGGCAATGAGGCATCTTCGGTATTTCCGGAAATCTCGAGCAGTTCGTCCGGACGGGCGTTTAAGCGTTCGCGGATCCGCTCGATCAGCGCTTCGCTCGTCAACTTGGCTTGCGTGACGTTGGCTTCGCTGCGGACTCGGTTCTCGCGGACGGCCGCAAGGGCCGCTTCTGCTTCTCGTAAGGTTTGATCGGCGGCGCGCAGCGTATTCTCGGCTTCGGCAAGCTGGTCGGCAGCCTGTTTTCGGGCCGCTTCCGATTCTTCGAGCTTATCGACAAGGGCGCTGCGGCGCTGCGATAATTCGTCGGGCTGCTTAGCCAGCCGCTCGCGTTCTGCGCTCAAATTACTGCGGCGTTCCTCCAGCTGTGTTCGCTGTTGGTCCGATTCTTCCCGCCGTTTTGTCCAAGTTGCAATTTCGCCGACAATGACCTGAAGGCGGGATTTTCGTTCTTCGGAACGCCGGCGGATCACTTCGAACGTACTTTGGGCATCCACAAATGCCGCCCGTGTTTCATTGAGCTCCGAGCCGGCGCTCACCATTTCTTCTTCGCTGACCTCGGCTTCGGGTGCCCGGGCCAACTCTTCCTCGGCCGATTTCAGTGCCGTGCGGGCTTCGTTGAGGTCGCCGTCAATCCGCTCCAACGCTTCGGTCATGGATTGGCGCTTAGACTCGGCCTCGCCAATTTGGCGTTGAAGGGCGGTCAAGATTTCGCGTGCTTCCGTCGCCCGTGCCTGGGCGCTGGTCAGGCCTGCCCGGGTCTGTTCGTCCCGTTGGGTTGCAACATCCGCCGCCTGACGCGCTGCATTAACCGCGTCATTCGCCGCCGTCGCCTTATCTTGGTGCGATTTCAGCTGGCTCTGGAGTTCGTTCAGCCGGTTGCGTTGCTCAAGCCGTTTTGCGGCTGTCGTGGAAGCGTCGGCGGCTGTGGTATAGCCGTCCCACCGCCATAACGCGCCGTCGCGGCTCACCAACCGATGCCCGGGCTGTAACTGAGACGCCAGTCGTGCGCCGGTTTGGTCGTCTGCGACGAGACCGATGTGAGCAAGCCGCCGAACGAGGGCGGAAGGCCCTGTAACGTAGTTGCCTAACGGCTCGGCACCGGCGGGAAGGGGGGAGACGGACCCGAGCGGCGGAAGGGTTTGCCAATGGATCGGCGCCGCTTCATCGGTTGCTGCCGTCAGATCTTCACCAAGGGCGGCACCCAATGCCAGCTCATAGCCCGGTTGAACGGTGACCGCATCGATCATCGGTGGCCACAGGTCAGGATCATCGGACCCGAGAAGATTGGCGAGCGCATTGACCTCTGCTTCGACCCGCGCCGCGCTTTCGGATGCCGTGCGGGCGGTTTCGTGGGCATCGCTCAGGATCCGCGCCGACGCACTCCGAGCTTCATTGGCTTCATTTGCGGCGGTTCGGGCCGCTTCCAAATCTTCCTCGGTTTGGCGGAGGCGGGCCTCCGCTTCGGCCAACTCGTCGGCGCGATCAGCTTGTCCGGCCAACGCATCGACCTGGCCGGAAATATCATCCCGCATTTCCGACAATCTTTGGACCCGTCCGCGCATGTCCTGCTGCTGGCCCTCCAGCGATTCTTGCCGTGCATTGGCATGGGCGACCTTGTCGGTCAAAAACCGCATGCGTTCTTCACAGGACTCGGCTGAGGCGCGGGCTTGGCGAAGCTGTTCTTCGGCCTCCTCGGAGGATTTTTCGAAGGCATCTTGTTCCGCCTCGATGGCGGCTTGTTCTTCAGCAAGCCGTTTGAGGGCTTCATCGGAGTCCGCGATCAAGCGCTGCTCGCGCATGATGTCTTCGGCTACTTGAGAAAGACGGAGTTCACATTCTCGCTTGGCTTCTTCGAGCCGTTTTTCCTCGGTATCCAGGCTCTCGCGCGCCAGGGTCAGACGTTGTAGAGCCGCTGCTGCTTCCGCTTCGGCCTGGCGCAGTTGGGGTAACCCCGTTGACGCCTCAGCCTGTGCCGTCGCCGCGTGGGCCGCGGCAGCCGTCTTGTCGGCGACGATTCCCTCGGTCTCTGTGAAATTTCCTTGGGCTGTCTTTAAGGCCAGGGCTGCAGCGGTCCAGCGAATGAGGAACAACGTCGCCTCAGCTTTGCGGATATGCTCGTTGACGCTGGTATAACGGCGGGCCTGGCGAAGCTGTTTTTTGAGGCTCTGCAGCTGAGCGTCGAGAGTCACAAGGATATCGTCGAGCCGCTCCAGGTTGGTTTCGGCGCCGCGCAACCGGAGCTCGGCTTCGTGGCGGCGGGAGTGCAGCCCTGTGATGCCGGCGGCTTCTTCGAGAATCTGGCGGCGGTCGGTGGGTTTGGCTGAAACGATCTGCCCGATGCGTCCCTGGCTGACCAACGCCGTCGACCGCGCACCCGTCGCGACATCGGCGAACAATAGTTGCACATCCCGGGCCCGTACTTCCTTGCCGTTGACCCGGTAAGTCGAGCCTTTTTCACGCTCGATGCGCCGGCTGATGTCCAGTTGAAGCTGGTCGTTAAACTGCGCCGGCGCAGTCCTGTCGGAGTTATCCAGGGTCAGCACCGCTTCGGCGATGTTGCGGGCGGGACGATCGGTTGTTCCACCGAAGATGACGTCGTCCATTTCGCCGCCGCGCATCTGCTTGGCGGAGGTCTCGCCCATGACCCAGCGCAATCCCTCAACCAGGTTGGATTTGCCGCAGCCGTTGGGGCCGACCACACCGGTGACGCCGGGTTCGATGTCGAGAATCGTCGAATCAACGAACGATTTAAAGCCGACGAGCCGAAGTTTAGATAGAAACACGCCTACTTTCGTCCTTCACCAATCTCAATACCGGCGTTTATCGGCGGTCTTTAACGACCGCTCGTATCAGCCGCCGCTACTTAGCGGCAGCTATCGCCGCGTCGAGTATATTACGGAATTCCTCAATCGGTCTTCCGCCTGCATGCACCGTCCCATTGATCACAAATGTCGGTGTTGATTGAACTTTAAATTTCGCTTGGCCTTCATCCCGCATTTTGCGAATGCCCTGAATGACGTCGCGGTTTTGCAGACAGGCCTCAAAAGTGGCTTGAGACATGCCGGCGAGACGCCCGACACCAGCCAGCGCACCGGCGGGATTTGGGTCACGGGTCCAACTCTGTTGGCCCTTGAATAGCAATTCCATGGTTCCGAAATATCGGTTCGGCGGCAGGCAACGCGCCATCATGGCGGCGGCGAGGCCCAGATTGTTCAGCGGAAAATCCCGGAGAATCAGCTTCACCTTGCCGGTATCGATATATTCTTTTTTGATGTCCTGATAGGGACCGTTGTGAAATGCCGCGCAATGACTGCAGGTCAGCGCCGCATATTCGATCATGGTGACAGGCGCATCGGCCTTGCCCAGCACACGCTCGCTCAGAATCTGCTCAAGCGGCGGCAGCTTTTGCGCAGCCGCGGGCTGTCCAAACGTTAGAATTCCTGCAATCAGCCCAATGATTAGCGATATTTTGGGCATTTCCACCTCCGGGATACTAGGTGTTGATGAATATAAAGGGGTTACAACGTCCCGACAAGCGAAACGCGGGCTTGATCTTTCACCGAATCGACCATGCCGCAGTTTCCCTGATTCGCCAAAAAACAATTAAGTGAGCAGTTTGGCCGATCCTAGGTCGATCATGCGGCAAAATTAGGGCGTTACTAGCTTTTGGATTTGTCGCTCATGATTGTTTCCCCCAAGGATTTGAGCGCTGACCTTAAATCCTCGTCCTCAATCGACAGGGTGCGCTGCTCCAATTTACGCACCTCATCTTCGGAAAGCGGTGGACGGTTTTTTGGGGTTACCTGACGGCGTTCCTTGATAACCCCTTGCGTGATCTTCAGGCGGGCAACGGCGCGATAGCCAAAGAACGTGTTAACCCGTTCGAGAAGTTGGGGCTCCAGATGTTGAAGCTCAATCGCGAGGGATGAGCTGTCGATGATCAGGTGGAGTGTTCCATCGCGCCGGTGGCCATCCGGATAGGTTATCTTTTCTGGGCTTGTATGTCGCGCGAGGACACTGCCGGCCAGGGTTTCCCATTGATTTATGAGCGCCGGGTCCTGGAATCCGCGGCGGCTGAAGAGCGGCTTGGTCAGCCGGTCAATGGTGCTGCTGATGCTGCGCATCTGCCAACGCCGAACTGTCATTGTTGCTCTATTCCGGATTCCTGTTTTTTGGCTGCTTCGGCTCGTGGCGTGGTACCGACACTATGCTAGGCTGTCCGCTAATCCGAGACAACGTTCTGCCGATCACAACCTGTATGCCGCCACCGACACCAAGATCAGTTTCGAAGCCGCTGCTTCGCTGGTACGACAGACACCGTCGGCATTTGCCTTGGCGTGCTGCGCCCGGCGAAACCGTCGATCCTTATCATGTCTGGCTCAGCGAAATAATGTTGCAGCAGACGACAGTGATAACCGTTGGCCCCTATTACCGCTCATTTCTCGGCCGCTGGCCGAATGTTGCCGCTCTGGCGGCGGCTGAACTCGACGAGGTGCTTCATGCCTGGCAAGGGCTCGGCTATTACGCGCGGGCCAGAAATTTACACAAATGCGCCCGGGTGGTCGCGGATGAATATGGGGGTAAATTTCCCGACACCGAGGAGGGGTTGCGCACCTTGCCAGGGATCGGTGCCTATACTGCCGCGGCAGTTGCGGCGATTGCCTTCGACCGGCCGACGGTGCCGGTCGACGGAAACATCGAGCGGGTCATGGCCCGGCTGCACGCGGTTACCGAGCCCCTTCCGGGGGCCAAAACCCGGCTTGCCGAATTAGCGCGAGGCTATGGCGTTCCGGCCCGGCCCGGGGATTTTGCCCAGGCGCTGATGGATCTCGGTGCCACTATCTGTACACCTCGAAATCCCACTTGCGCCTTATGCCCCTTGAGCAAACATTGCGATGCCCGCGGTACCGGCGCGCCCGATGAATTCCCAAAGCGATTGCCGAAGGGGAAAAAACCGACCCGCAAAGGGATCGTCTATTGGGTCGAAGATTCCATCGGCCGGATATATGTCAGGCGCCGCGCTGAACGTGGGTTGCTCGGCGGCATGATGGAGTTCCCATCGACCGAATGGGAAGAGCGATCCCCGTCCTTGGCGGTTGCAAAACGGGATGCGCCGGTCGGCCAGGCATGGCACCGGGTACCGGGTATTGTTGAACATACTTTTACGCATTTTCATCTTGAACTGAGCGTGATTCGAGGGCGCGGTGAGGGTCACCCGGATGACAGCGGTGTTTGGATTGCGGTTGAGGAATTTAAGGATTTGGCCCTGCCGACGTTGATGAAAAAGGTGGCCGGCCATGTGTTGAGCGCCCTCAATTAGAATAACTCCAGTCAATGGCGGGTTCGCTCTGGACCTCGCGTCCAACGGATGCTAGGAAATTACATAAGAATTTTGTAAGAAACCGAGCAGCCTTTTCCGGTAACGCGCATCCATGCCGCCTGACGTTCCTGAACAAGATCCTCACGGGGTCGACCTTTCGCCGGAAATCTCGGACGAAACCAAATTTACCACCTGCTATATGTGTGCCTGCCGCTGTGGCATTAAAGTGCACCTCAAAGACGGCACGGTCCGATATATCGAAGGCAATAAAAATCACCCGGTTAATCACGGCGTGCTCTGTGCCAAAGGCTCCGCCGGCATCATGCAGCATCTTTCGCCGGCACGGCTTCAAAAGCCGTTGCGGCGGGTTGGAGAGCGGGGCTCGGGTGAGTTTAAGGAGATCGAGTGGTCCGAAGCACTCGATATTGCGACGGCCTGGTTGGCTCAGATCAGGGCTACCGACCCCAAAAAATTAGCCTTTTTTACCGGCCGCGATCAAAGCCAGGCCCTGACAAGCTGGTGGGCTAAGGAGTTCGGCACCCCTAATTATGCGGCCCATGGCGGGTTCTGTTCGGTCAATATGGCGGCCGGTGGGCTCTACACCATCGGCAGCGCGTTCTGGGAGTTCAGCGAGCCGGATTGGGAGCGTACCAAATATCTCATGCTGTTCGGGGTCGCCGAGGATCACGACAGCAACCCGATCAAAATTGGCTTAGGCCAACTCAAGGGCAGGGGCGCCAAGGTTGTCTCCGTCAATCCGGTCCGCACCGGATATTCGGCGATTGCCGATGAATGGCTGGGGGTTACGCCGGGTACCGACGGCCTCTTTATTCTCTCGCTGGTGCACGAACTTCTGCGCGCCGGTAAGGTCGATGTCGACTATCTCTCGCGCTATACCAATGCGCCGGTGCTGGTGATCGACAATCCCGGCGGCGCCGATGACGGGTTGTTTGCCCGGGACGAAGAAGATCGGGAGCTTTGCTGGGACGGTACGCTGGACCGGCCCGTACCGGCATTTACCGCCGAGGCAAATCCCGTTCTAAAGGGTGAATTCACATTGCCCGACGGGCGAAAGGCGCGGCCGGTCTTTCATCTGATGGCTGAGCGTTATCTCGATTCGCAATATAACCC
>JAQCKY010000125.1 GCA_027592155.1 Pseudomonadota bacterium | reverse complement strand
TCGCCGCCTCAACCTGTCAATACCAGCGCTGCAAATTCACCGGCGGAAAATCTGTTTCGCGGTGTGGTGATCGGTCAACGAACCGGCGGCCAGCCCTTGGTAAAAGTGCCCGGCGGAATCTTATCGCTTGAGACAAATATATCGGTCCGACCGGGAACCGAGATACAGTTGCAAACCGTCAATCCGCCCGTCCGCGTAAATGGATCCGGGCTACCCCACGGTGGTATTAATCAGATGTTCGAATTGCGCCAATGGCCGGCACTCGACGAGGCGATCAGTCACGTCCAAAATACACAGCCGGCGGCCACCCAGCAGTTCTTGAACGGCACGGTCCCGCAACCGAACACGCAGCTGACAACCAACATTCTGTTTTTTCTGACCGCGCTCCGCGGTGGTGATCTTCGGCAATGGCTTACCGGCGGGCCGATGCGATCGCTTGAGCGCGACCGTCCGGAATTGCTGGGACGGATGAATGACGATTTCGGACAGCTTTCCCGGATCTTTAACGAATCCCCGTCAAGCGACTGGCGGACCGCGCTGGTTCCCTTTTTGAATGGTTCCCAACTGGAACAAATTCGAATGTTTTCCCGGGGACGACGGGACGGGCGTGACAAAGATGGCGACGATGACGATCAGACGCGTTTCGTCATCGACGTTGAATTAAGCCAACTCAGTCGGGTTCAACTAGACGGACTGGTAAAGGCCAAGGAAAAGCATTTCGACCTGTACTTGCGGACCGATGGCCCCCTCCCAACAGAGATGCGCCGTGACATTACGGCATCGGCGGAGGCGACCGGCGTTGCCGGGAGACTGGTTTATCAAGGCAGCGGAGAGTTTGTAGAAATTCCCCTTCCCCAAAACGTTGAGCCGCTCCGCTCAGGCGTCCTTGTCTGACTCGGATCATTTTACAAATGAATGATATCGATCGACGAGGCGATCTTGTCCTGACCCAAAATCCGAACCGGGGCCTGGATTATATTATTTCACTTGAAGGAATTGTCGAAAGCGCGACAGCGCTAAAGGTTCGACTGCGATACGTGCCTGACCGAAATATATTATGTCCTGACTCGTTTTCCCGGTATCTCGACAGCTTGAGCGCAATGACCTGGGAATCTCGAGAGCAGATCGCCGCCCATATTCTGGACGACATCAATAATGAAGTCGTTGCCCGTTGGGTGCAGATTATGCTCCAGGTTACCGCTGAGCCGACCGTTCCCCACTTGGTATTGATGGAAGACCGGCAACCAAAATGGGATAACCCTGATCTGCTCTCCCGGCTCGCTAAAATTTAGGCTGCGCTTGCGCCGAGCGCCGAATTGTCCTCTACCTGTCCCGGCGCCAATAGAGTTCTAACCCGATCTCATCCAAGGTGGCCTGTTCCTTGTTCAATTCTTCGGCTTCCATTCGGGCGTCTTCGGCTTCTTGAGCCAGCTCGAACGCTTTGAAGTCAAGATACACCTCGCGCATAAGTTCCTGCTCTTTTGCAAGATCCACCTCTATTTCCATAACCTTTTGGGCAAGTTCCTCGCGGCGGTTGAGCGCTGCTGCGGCATAGCTGCCATAGAAGGTCCCGGCCCCTTCCGGATCGGCGCTTGAAATCACCTGTTCGGATTGCACGGACCGCTCCAGTTCCGCGCCTTGATTTTCAAGCTCCGCGATGTCGCCTAACAATGTACCGACAACCCGGCGCTGTTCGTCGACCCGCCATTGGTGATAGCGAATAAGGGAGTGAAAGCCCTTAGCCATCTAACCGCCCATTTTCCACAACCGCCTGAGCACGTGCCTGCGCGTCTGCCTCAGCGGGCGACATGGGATCCGATTCTTCCTCCGCGGTCGGGTCAGGTTCGACCTGCTGCAACTGGTTCGCAGAGAACGCCGGTGGCGCGTTCGGCACCATACTTAGGTCCACAGCAGATAAGGGCACCTCTGGAGCCTGCGTCGCCAAATGCTGCGGAATATTGGGGCCGTCATAAGCTTGATCCAACAATGTCGCGAGCGCCCGATAACATTCTTCCAGTCCCGTCTGCTGGTCTTTGGTCTGGCGCATAAATTCCTCGATCGCCGGGAAATAATAGATCGCCTCGTCAACGCTGACATCGGAGCCTTGGCGGTAAGCGCCCAACCGAATGAGTTCCGCCATATCATCATAAGTTGCGATGAGGCGTTTTGCCCTCTCAACCAGGGCATTTTGCTCGGCGGTATTGCACTCGGGCATGGTTCTCGAAACGCTGCGCAAGACGTTTACCGCAGGATACCGTCCGCGCTCGGCGATGGCCCGGTCAAGCACCACATGCCCATCCAATATTCCTCGGACGGCATCGGCGATCGGCTCATTGTGGTCATCGCCTTCGACTAAGACAGCGAACAGGCCGGTGATACTCCCCTGCCCTTCAACGCCAGGACCTGCGCGCTCCAACAGACGGGGCAACTCCGCGAAAACCGTCGGTGTGTAACCCCGGGTCGCCGGGGGCTCTCCTGCCGACAAGCTGATCTCCCGCTGAGCCATGGCAAACCGGGTGACACTGTCCATCAGGCAGAGAACGTCGCGGGACTGATCCCGAAAATACTCGGCGATGGTCATTGTCATATAAGCAGCCTGGCGGCGAACCAGCGGAGGTTCGTCCGATGTGGCGACGACCACGACGCTTCGTGCCAATCCATCCTCGCCAAGATCGTCGTCGAGAAATTCCCGCGCTTCTCGGCCGCGCTCCCCGACCAATCCAATGACGCTGACGTCGGCGCTGGTATAGCGGGCCATCATCGAAAGCATTGTCGATTTACCGACACCTGAGCCGGCAAAAATTCCCATCCGTTGGCCATTACAGACCGTGAGAAACGCGTTCATCGCCCGCACCCCGAGATCGACCTTGTCACCGATCCTGCGCCGGAGGTGGGCCGGCGGCGGCGCGTTATGTATCGGATAGGCGATTAAGCCGGAGCGCAGAGGCCCTTTACCGTCTATGGGTTCGCCAAAAGCGTTCACGACGCGGCCGAGCCAGGACATGTCGGGACAGATGATCGGATTCGCGGTCCCAACCTCCGCGCGACAGCCCAAACCGATGCCGGCGAGCGTACCGAACGGCAACACCAGTGCCTGGCCGTCCCGAAATCCGACGACTTCGCAGATGACCCGGCGACCGTCGCGGGCTTCGATTCGACAATGATCGCCAATCGATAGGTACCCATCGAGCCCACTAATCTCTACCAAGAGACCGGAAATAGCCGTGACCTGCCCGCTGACAATCAATGCCGGCAGGCGCTCGACCTGGTCCGCTATGTTCTTAAAAAGTACCGCCACCACAACACTTTATCGGTTTTTTCGGGTTGCATGAGGATCATCAATCCGATTTCCATATACTATCCGCGCTAGCGTTTAAGTTTTGGTAAAAGCCATGATTTAGGCGGAGACTTGAAATGGGTAGAGGCTAACCCTATTGTTAACAAATTAACGAATTAGCCGGTTTGGGGATTCAGATGCGCGTTCTTCTTGTCGAAGACGACCCGACCACCTCGAAAAGTATCGAAATGATGCTCACGTCCGCTGGGATGGTGATGGACACCACCGAGTTAGGTGAGGACGGTCTCGAGATTGGTAAATTATATGACTACGACATCATCATATTAGACCTGATGCTACCGGATATGCACGGCTACGATGTGCTTCGCGGTCTTCGTGATGCCAAGGTGGAAACACCAGTTCTGATCCTGTCCGGTCTGACGGATCCTGAAAAAAAGGTAAAAGGTCTCGGTACCGGAGCGGATGACTACCTGACTAAGCCTTTCAACAAGGAAGAGCTGATTGCGCGTATCCACGCGATTGTTCGCCGGTCAAAGGGGCACGCCGACTCGGTCATTAAGTCGGGCAAGCTTTCGGTGAACTTGGACGCCCGTACCGTAGAGGTGGATGGAAAATCGGTCCATTTGACCGGCAAGGAATACGGAATCCTTGAGTTACTGTCGCTTCGGAAAGGCACCACCCTTACCAAGGAGATGTTCCTCAATCACCTGTACAACGGAATGGATGAGCCGGAACTCAAGATCATCGATGTCTTCGTCTGTAAACTCCGCAAGAAGCTGGCCTCCACCGAGGCGAATGAAATTTATATTCATACCGTGTGGGGCCGGGGTTACGTATTGCGCGATCCAGAGTCCGAAGAAGCCAAGGGCCGGTCAAAGAAAAAGGCCGCAGCCTGACGGCGCCTGCCTTTGACGTTAACTGCTTGGCAATACCGTAAAATGAACGCGGCTACCCTCTGCGTCTCCGACGGAGAGGGAGCGCTCCAATTCATCGCAGATCAACGCGGCGTAGTGGGCGTGAACATTCCTTGGTGTCAGCATCTCTAAAGGAGTGTCAACGGCCAGCGCATCCCGGATATCCGGGCGAACGCTCATTGAGTGCCCTGCGGCATTAATCCGAATTTCACCGGTTTCCATCGGTGCTAATACCGAAACCGTCACGTCGCCCCCCCGCGTTAGTGTTTCGATGGCCAGCAGCGACAAACAAAGAATCAGCCGGGCGACGGGACGCGGAATATCGCCGTCCGGACAGGCCCATTGCAAAGAAACCTTCTTCTCCGCGACGATGCCGTTGATCAGCCCTTGTACCTCGGCTTGTTGAATAGGCTTGGTGGCGCCGCTTCCATGGCCAAATGCCATGCGAAAGAACGCCAACCGGTCCGACGTCTGTTTCGCGCTTGCACCGACCAACGAAAGAGCATCCGCCGCCATGTCTGGATCGCTGTCGCTCAAAAACTCCAATCCGTTACTCACCGCCCCGACCGGGCTGATGAGATCATGGCAGAGCCGGGAACACATAAGTTCGATGATGCGGGGTGACACCTGACGGTTCATGTGGCTATTAATCCTGATAGGTCGTTTGCTCTCCACGGAACATTAACGTTAGCGGGCCGCCGAAGAAACCTTGGATTGACTTGAGCTTGGTCAACAAAGCGTTGAATTGTTTGTGTTACCAACAATCGCTAGGATAACGGACGACTGACGCAAAATGAACTCGTGGCATCAATTTCAAGATTAAATCATGACCACCGATTTAAAAACCGAGACACCGACCAAAGCCCGCAGAACGGCTTTTCCAAAGGGCCGGCAGGTTGACGCCGATGCACTGGAAGATGTTCGCCGATTGCTCCGTGACAAACCCCGGGACCGGGACCTGCTGATCGAACATCTCCATCTGATCCAGGATGAATTCGGTCAGCTGTCGACAGCCCACCTCACCGCCCTCTCCAAAGAGATGAAGTTGTCTCAGGCCGAGGTCTATGAGGTCGCATCCTTTTACCACCATTTTGACGTCATCAAAGAAGGCCAAGACGGCGTTCCGGAAACAACCGTCCGGGTCTGCGATGGTGTCGTCTGTGAAAACCATGGCGCGCAGGCGTTGTTGACGGAACTGAGCGCCCGTTTGGGCGATAAGGTTCGTGTCATTCCGGCACCTTGCATCGGCGCCTGCGATAAAGCTCCCGCCGTGGTTGCCGGAAAACGCCAAATCCATCATGCCACTGCAGACCGTGTAAACGCCGCGGTAGAGGACAAGGAACTAGCAGAGGAAATTGTTGAATCCCAAACGCTCGAGTCATACCGCGCCCAAGGCGGATATGTCGGGCTGTCCGACTGCACCTCCGGTGAAAGAAGCCGCGAAGAGGTCATTCAAACCATCGAAGACGCCGACCTGCGCGGCATGGGCGGCGCAGGGTTTCCAACCGCGCGGAAGTGGCGGTTTCTTGAAAATACGCCGAAGCCCCGCATGCTTGTGGTCAATGCGGACGAGGGAGAACCCGGGACCTTTAAAGACCGGCAATGCATGGAAAAAACACCGCATCAAGTCCTTGAGGGCATCTTGATTGCGGCCTGGGCGATCGAGGCGGAAGCGGTCTACATCTACATTCGGGATGAGTATCCCGCCGCACTGGAGATTTTCCGGCGTGCCGTCGCTGAATTGGAAATCTCCGGATTGGTCGATGCCGACCGCGTCCATCTGCGGCGCGGTGCCGGTGCCTATATCTGCGGTGAGGAAGGCGCGCTGCTGGAGAGCCTTGAGGGCAAGCGGGGGCTACCCCGCAACCGTCCCCCCTATCCTGCTCAATCCGGACTATTTGGGCGGCCGACGCTTATCAATAATATTGAGACCCTATTTTGGGTCTCCGAGATCGTCAAAAAGGGCGCGTCTTGGTATCAAGACCAAGGTCGGCCCAGGCTCTATTCGGTTTCGGGCAGGGTTAAGAACCCCGGCGTGGTTGCCGCCGCCCATGATGTGAGCGCCCGCCAGTTGATTGACGAATACTGCGGCGGCATGGCCGACGGTCATGAATTTAGGGCCTACCTTCCCGGCGGTGCATCGGGCGGTATACTGCCGGCGGATAAGGCGGATCTGTCTTTGGATTTCGGCGCGCTGGACGACTATGGCTGTCTGGTCGGATCTGCTGCCGTCGTCATTTTTTCGCAAGAAGACAGCGTCAGAAACGCGGTTCTCAATCTGCTGCGCTTTTATGCCGATGAGAGCTGTGGGCAGTGCACACCGTGCCGCGTCGGCTGCGAAAAGATGGTAACGATCCTCGAAAAACCGAAATGGGACGTAGCGCTGATCGACGAGTTGAGCGACACCATGCGGGATGCTTCAATCTGCGGGTTGGGCCAGGCGGCGCCCAACCCGGTCCAAGC
>JAQCKY010000124.1 GCA_027592155.1 Pseudomonadota bacterium | reverse complement strand
GAACTACCGCAGATAGAGAAGAAAACACTCTATAATAGCAAATATGGGGTTAATCTGCGACTGGCGAAAATGTGAATTTTTGCAACAATGCTTTTACATAGTTTCGACTGAAACAATCCACCGCGTCGATCAGATAATAAACGTCAGATTTGGGATCGGGACGTCGCGATTGAGCAGCACCATGCGTTTCAGGGCAATCTTCCACACCCCACCCTCACTGCGCAGATGATGTTCGCAGCGGGCCGCGAAGCTGCGCGGGTCGCCGAGTTCAAATTGGCGGTAATCACCGGCTCGCATCTCGTAGATCATCTGTGCAGAGTGAAGCACGGCATCGGCGCCGTTCTCTCCCGGCCACGCCTGAACGTTGGAAACAAAATGCTGTGTCCGGGACGGCGGAGTCTGCGCCGGAGGCGAGTACTGGGTTAGGCGGTACACCCGTTCTTCGATGCGCAGGTGATTGTCATAAACCAGAGACAAATGCTTGTCGGGCGCCGCCTTGTCGTCAATCGGTAGCCAATAGACACCGTCATCGGTGAACAGTGTCAGCCAGTCATCATAGAGCCGTTCGTCGAGCAACCGGGCCTCTTCATACAAAAAGTCTTCCGCTTCGTCCCGTGAGATCGCTTCTCCCATATTTTACGCCGCCATCATCTGTTTCCAGGCGCGGTGAAAGGCGCGCTGGGGAGTCTCATCGGTCGGGTCTCCGGTGCGCACACCTTTATTGTCCATGGTCTCGCGAGCCATGCCACGGCTGAGCAAGAGCCATTCGACCTCTTCCGCCTGCAGGCCGGTCTGATTGACCGAGAAGATTTCCACGTCGTCGGGGGAGCCGAAGCTGGCCGGGCCGAAAAAGCGCTGATAGCCGGAAAGCCTGAATTCGTTGTAGCTGTCCGGGACACCGTTGAGGTCATAGAAATAGATATCGACCTCGGTCCGGTCGTGGGCGATCGGGCGCACGACCCGGAGCTGGCCGTGCAGGATTGCCAGGCTCGGGAAAATCAATAGGTTCATCGAATTCAACATCTGATGGGCCTTCCGCTCGCCACGAAGATCCTCCAGGGCCTTGACGTATTCACCATGGGGTCCGTTTTTCATGGCGAGAATGGCATCCTCGGTCATCGGGCTTTCCCAGATGCCGTGGCCGTTATCGAACCCGATGGTCCGGCCGGCGGTACGATGCTCGATCAGCTTCTTGAAATCGCCCTGGGTATAGGCGCCGTGCTGCCCTCCCCGATTGCCGAATTCGGCAACGAGCTTAAAGAATGATTCATGCACCGTGTCGCCGTGATAACCGTCGGTCGAGTTCTCAGACTGGAACTTCCAATTGCCGAAATATTCGGTCCGGTGCGCGCCGTAACTGACATCGATTTCACCGACCAAGGAGCGGTCGAGATGGATATCCAGGAACGGCTTGGCCTCGCCCAGATAGTCGAGGAAATCCACCGCGCCGGCATCCATATTGGCAAAGACGAGCCCGCGGTAATTATAGACGCGCGGCACCGCCATAAGGCCTAACTCGTCTTTATTGATATCGTCCGGGTAGCCGCCCTTGTGCTTGGCAATGCCCAGCAGCTTGCCGTCATTGCCGTAAACCCAGCCGTGATAGGTGCACATAAAGTTCTTAGAGTTGCCTTTGACCTCGCGGCAGATCACCGAGCCGCGATGACGGCAGCGGTTGAGCAGGACATGGATGCCCCCATCATCGGCCCGGCTCATGATGACGGGCCTCAGCCCAATGGTTGCGGTCTTGTAATCGCCGGAGTTGGGAATTTCGCTTTCATGGCCGATGAAAACCCAGGCCTTGCCGAACACCTTCTGCATTTCCATGCGGAACAGATAGGGGTCGGTATAGACCGCCCCATGGACCCGGAAATCATCCGGGGTTTCATCGATATAAGCCGCCGGGTCGATCCCCGGGGCCGCTTGGTCGAGAAGCGTGCTGACCATCGCCGTCTCCTACGCGTCATTCTTTGCGTAGACGATGCCACCGGGCATCGCATCATTCAAGGTGATTGGAACGCGCGACCGTCCGGCACCGGGTAATTCTGCGAGGGTCAATCTCCGAGCTGAATGTGATCGATATCGGAAAGCTAGATAAGATCCGTTGGTTTTCCCCTCAGCGTTGCACATATCGATCGAGGACTCGGTCGGCGTCACCGCGTCTTTCGAGGCGTGAAACAACGACAGTGACCCGGGGGGAAAGCTGACCGATCACGTCGTTGGGCATGAAATCTGAGATGCTCTGTGCGTTTCGGGACGCAACACCATCACCGGTTCGTCATGTTGCACCTGTTTCTGACGGCCCTCCTCGAGCATTGCAAGAAACTTATCCCAGGCGACTGGACCGGGATGCTGGGCCTCGAGTTTTTTTGCACCATTACCCGAACCACCGACCTGGCCACTGGCTCAAAGGGGATAGGGCGGCCTCTGGGCCCGCGAACTTGTCGAGACATGGCCCCTTGATCTCGATCAACGACAGCAGGGTTTCAATGGCCGATGCTTCATCATCACAAACCCCGTGTGGCGTTGGAGAAAATCAATGGCGATGCGACGACACCTCTATCCCGATGTGATCACCGACCAGAAGGTGATCAGCCTGCCTTCCAGTGCAACTGTGCGCGAAGCAGCCGTGCTGATGGATGAGAAGGAGATTAGCTCAGTTCTGGTGGCCTCGCCGATATTGCCCTGACGCCGCTGATCGAGCGTTTAAGAGAACTTCAGTGTCATGAGATGTGGGAGAAAAACCGGCCCAGGCTGACCGCGTGGTGGGAAAAGATTAAGGCGCGACCGTCCTACGAGGCCTGCCTGGGTGCCACGCCCAATCCGGAAAAACCGATTCACGAAGCAGCCGGCAAGAAATCCTGGCCCGAAATCAAACGCCTGCTGGCGGCTTGAGGCCGCTGCCTGGAATCCATCTTTCGACGGCGCTCAGGACGAGGATCGGGGAAAAATGCTCCTCATGGTGAGATTATCGAACCATGAGTTCTCGCCGCTGATCCAAGCTAAATCACCACCGGGTTAGCTTTCGCAATCCGGTCGATTTCCATCAGCGTTTCGATGATGCCGGGCAGATCCTTGAGAATAATCATATTGGGACCGTCGGACATTTTGGTGTTTTCAGGGTCTTCGTGGGTTTCCATGAAAACGCAAGCCACACCGACCGCGACCGCGGCGCGGGCAATGACGGGTGCCAGCCGCCGATCCCCACCGGTCGAGGTTCCATGGCCACCCGGCTGTTGGACGCTATGAGTTGCATCAATCACCACGGGGCAGCCGGTGTCCTTCGCCATGATGGGCAGCGAGCGCATGTCATTGACGAGAGTGTTATAGCCGAAACTGGTCCCGCGCTCGGTCACTGTAACTTTATCATTGCCGGTGCCGGTAATTTTATCGACGGCGTTTTTCATGTCCCACGGTGCCAGGAATTGCCCCTTCTTGATGTTGATCGGCAATGCGGTTTCACCGGCGGCAACCAACAAGTCGGTTTGCCGGCACAGCAACGCGGGAATTTGCAAGACGTCGACGGCGCCGGCCGTACGCGCGCAGTGCTGAGGCTCATGAACGTCGGTTAGCACGGGCAATCCCGTCGTTTCTCTAATTTCCTGAAAAATCGGCAAAGCCTCTTCCAGGCCGATGCCACGCGTCGCCGCGACAGAAGTCCGGTTCGCTTTGTCATAGGATGATTTATAAATCAGCCCAATACCGAGCTTTTCTGAAATTTCCTTCAGCGCGCCGGACATGTCGAGGCCGTGTTGCCGGCTTTCAAGTTGGCATGGTCCTGCAATGATCGTCAGGGGAAGATCATTGCCCAGAGTGACGTCGCCGATCGTGACGTGGTTTTGCTTTGTCATCGGGGCCCCATCCAGCGGGCGGAGCCGATCCCTTGGATGACCGGGTCAAGCCCGGTCATGACGGATGAGCGCAAGACCCAAAAAGACCCGGTCATCCACCGATCGAACTTGAAGACGCTTGGTTGCATCCTACACCAACCGGCTTTGCTCGACCGCCGCACGGATGAAATCCGTAAACAACGGGTGCGGCTCGAAGGGGCGTGATTTCAGCTCGGGATGGAACTGTACACCAATGAACCAAGGATGATCCGGTATTTCAACAATCTCAGGCAGCACGCCGTCCGGTGACTTACCCGAGAAGATCATGCCGGTCTTGGCCAGTGGCGCTTCGTATTTCATATTTACTTCGTAGCGGTGACGATGGCGTTCGCTAATATGGGTCGCACCATAAATCGATTTTATGCGGCTGTTATCGCCCAGCACGCAGGCGTAGGCGCCTAGACGCATGGTGCCGCCTTTATCGGAGCTTTCATCGCGCTTTTCGACAATACCGTCTTGAACCCACTCTGTCATCAGGCCGACGACCTCTTCTTCGCAGGGGCCGAATTCCGTGCTCCCTGCCCCTTTGATATCGGCGAGATTGCGCGCCGATTCCAACACCGCCATTTGCATACCGAAGCAAATACCGAAATAGGGCACGTTCCGCTCCCGGGCGAAGGTGACCGCCTTGATCTTGCCTTCCGCGCCGCGCTCGCCAAAGCCGCCGGGCACCAAGACGCCGTCAACATCCTCTAGTGCCTCGATCGTGCCGCCGTTTTCAAAGGCTTCGGCTTCGAGCCATTTTACATTGACCTTCACGTTGTTGGCGATACCGCCATGGGCAAGTGCTTCCGACAGTGACTTATAAGCGTCCTGGAGGCCGACATATTTGCCGACAATGGCAATGCTGACTTCGCCTTCCGGTGCCAAGGCCCTTTGTACAACTTCCCGCCAGCCGGAGAGATCGGGCTCCGGCTCAACGTCCAGTCCAAAGTGTCGGCATACAGCTTCGTCCAATCCCTGTTCGTGGTAACTGATCGGCACCTCATAGATCGATTTAACATCGATGGCCGAAATCACGTTCTCTTCACGGACATTACAAAACAACGCCATCTTACGACGCTCGGATGCGGGAATGTCCCGGTCAGCCCGGCACAACAAAAGATCGGCCTGGATACCGATATTGCGCAATTCCCGGACCGAATGCTGGGTCGGCTTTGTTTTGAGCTCACCCGCAGCCGCAACATAGGGAATGAGTGTAAGATGGATATACATGGAGCGTTCACGCCCCAACTCATTGCCCAATTGCCGCAGCGCTTCGAGGAACGGCAGCCCCTCAATATCACCGACGGTGCCGCCGATTTCGCAAATGATGAAGTCCTCGTCATCGATGTCGGATAGAACGAACGCTTTGATCGCATCGGTGATATGCGGGATGACCTGGATCGTTGCGCCCAAATATTCGCCGCGCCGTTCCTTGGCAATGACGTCCGAATAGATACGACCGGTCGTCACATTATCGCTTTGGCGGGCACTGACTCCGGTGAACCGCTCATAGTGGCCAAGGTCCAGATCCGTCTCGGCGCCATCGTCGGTGACATAGACCTCGCCGTGCTGATACGGGCTCATCGTGCCCGGATCGACATTGATGTAGGGGTCGAGTTTCCGAATACGGGCCTTGTAGCCGCGCGCTTGCAGGAGTGCTGCCAGCGCCGCAGCGGAGAGGCCCTTGCCGAGAGAGGAAACCACGCCGCCGGTGATGAAAATGAACCGCGTCATGGACCTGCATAGTAGTGAAGCTGGGGGTGCCTAGAAAGCACGGAGATGGCTTGCCGGGAACTTAATTTCCTCGGTGGCCGGTTTAACGACAAAAAGGCTAGTTCTGTGGGGGAGTTGGGAGCGTCGGCAGCACGGGCAAGGCCGGGGCCGCGGGTGCCGGTTGGGTCTGTCCGGTGCCTTGATCGAGAATAGAACCCTGATTTCGGCCCGAATCGGATAAAACCGCCAACACCAAACTCGACAGCATGAACAATGCCGCAAGCACACCGGTCACACGGGTCAGCAGATTTGCCGTCCCCCGGCTGCTCATCAAGCCGCCCATACCGCCGCTTCCGCCGCCACCGCCCATACTGCCCATGCCGCCCTCGCTCTGTTGCATGAGCACGAGGCCGACCAAAACAATGGCGAGCAAGAGATGAACGACGATGAGGACACTGGTCATGGAGGACCGAATTATGCTGTTAATAGGTATGGTGCGGGCATAAACCCGAATTTCTGCCGGTTATGTAGTCGCTCCGGGCCCGTTTGGCTAGGGACAACTTTCCCCAATCGCCCAAAATTGTTCCGCATCCAGACTTGCGCCGCCGACCAAGGCGCCGTCTACATCTTCGATGGCTAAAATTTCTGCGGCATTTTCAGGTTTAACGGACCCACCGTAAAGAAGTCGAACCCCATTCGCCGTTTCCGCCCCAAAACGTGACGCGAGCTCAGACCTGATCTTCACATGGACCTCTTCGATGTCCTCGAGAGTTGGCGTCCGGCCTGTTCCGATAGCCCAAACCGGCTCATAAGCGACAACCGTATTGGCTACGGTGACGTTTTCGGGAAGCGACCCTGCAAGCTGTCCACTGACCACTGCCAAAGCCTCGCCGGAATCCCGCTGGGCTTCAGTCTCGCCCACACACACGATGGCAACTAAACCAGCACCCTGTGCGGCCGTTGCTTTTGCCTTGATGGAAGCATCGTCCTCACCATTATCCGCGCGCCGCTCAGAATGGCCGAGAATGACGTAGTCACATTCTAGGTCGGTCAGCATCTGGGCGCTGATCTCACCGGTATGGGCGCCCTTCTCA
>JAQCKY010000123.1 GCA_027592155.1 Pseudomonadota bacterium | reverse complement strand
CGATAGCCTGTTGGCTGCTGGAAGAAGAACGTGATACCCCTCATTACGGTGAGATCGTCGCCATTGCCGATGCCTATGCAACGGCAATGGCGCGGGGAGATGCTGATGCGGCGCTGACACCTTATATTGATTATTGGAATGGTGAGGGGACTTGGGCGACAATGGAGAGCACCATGCGCGACTATATCCTTACGACGGCGAATAAGAGTGCCGCGGAGTTCAAGGCCATCTTCGACCCATCCAACAGTGTTTCCGAGTTGGACAGCATCAAGATTCCCACCACCATTATCCGGGGTGGAGAAACGCGAACTCCAGCCCATCGTATCACCGAAATTGTTGCGAGACGAATTCCAGGTTCATCCATCGTCACCGTTCCTGGTGCCGGACATCTCTCGCCAATTACCCATCCGGAATTGGTGAACGAAGCGATCCAAACGCATTTTGAACAGATCGCTTAGTCGCGACGATGATGCTCGCCAATTAGACCATCAGTCTACTAGAATAGTCGGAGGATGGATTGCTCAGATATAAGAGGCATCATTGGACAAGTTATCCAACTGTTGGCGTAGATCATTGAACTGGACCGCCGATTTAGAGCGGTTGATCATGTTGTTGTCGCTCTTTGCCGCGAGGGCAAGACCCTTCATCTGATCGATCAGGTCCGCCATTGTTTCAATCGATTCAACCGCGGTCTGGACCGTACTCACGCCCTGATCGATGTCGTTTTTCAGAGTCGATAGATCTCGTGCACGATCCGACAATGTCCGTGCCTGGAAGAAAGCGATGGCATCGTCAATCGCACTGTTGACCTTAAGCCCGGTCGAAAGACGCTCTTGCGTCCGGCCGATGAGCTGAGTCGTGGTATTGAGCGCAAGAAGATTGGTTCGGGTTGCACCCGATAGATTAACTTCGTCCACCATCCATTAGTCTCCTTAGCAGAAACTTTTAATAGATTATTTTTTCTTATTTACGATTCGTCGACCATACACCGCAATAGATTGGGGAATGATTAACTAAGTCGTTTTGTTCATGTATCTGCCGTGGCGCTTTTCCGCAGGGTCTATAAAAATTTGGGGGGAGCGCAATGCTCCCCCCGAAATACGGATAAAACACAGAAAAAATTATAAAAATTAGAATAATCTCAGGATCGACTGTTCAGATTGTTGCGCAATACTGAGACCGATGACGCCGAGCTGTTGTCGCGTTTGCAGTGTCAGGAGATTGGCCGATTCTTCATTGAGGTCGGCCAGGACGAGCTTTCCGGCACCTTCCTCAAGCGAATTGATGAGGTTGTCGGTGAAGTCGAGCCGTAAGCTCAATACACTTGCACTGGAACCAAGAGAGGATGCGGTGGCTCGCAGGGATGACAGTGCACTATCCAGCTGATTGATCGCCGTATCGATGTTGGTGTCGGCAGCAAAGTTACTGGCAGCGACTGAAAGTGCCAGGCCAGATGCATCTGAGGGCACACCCGATATCGTTAGGCTCGAACTGCCGTCCTCACTGAAAGTAACCTTGAGGTTGGAGGGTGATCCCTTAATCAGGTTGGTGCCTTTGTAGGACGCATCGTTCGCCAGATTGTCCAACTGAAGACGCAGGTCATTGAATTGAACCGCTGATTTTGACCGATTGATCAAGTTGGCATCGCTTTTTGCAGCGAGAGCGAGGCCCTTCATCTGATCTATCAGATCTGTGATCGTTTCAACAGAATGAACCGCCGTTTCGACGGTACTGACACCCTGATCGATATCGGCTTTTAATGTCGAGAGATCCCTAGCACGATCGGAGAGACTGCGTGCTTGGAAAAACGCGATCGCGTCGTCGATCGCGCTATTGACTTTCAGTCCCGTCGAAAGTCGTTCTTGAGTTCGACCAACCAGATCGGTCGTCGATTGCAGTGCTAAAAGATTGGTACGCGTAGCACCAGAGAGATTAACGTCGTCCACCATCCGCCAGTCTCCATTTTCAGAAACTTATTTTATGATGCAGTTTGCATCGATTCTCTCAACTAAAACAAAAAAATGTTTTTGAAGAGTTAATTGATGGTGTTTTTTTGGATGACAGTGGGGGGTCTATTAGAAATTTAGCTTCCAGAGCCAAGATTTCAGGATTCTGGGATATTTCAAAAGTTGATGGTGCGCCCGGAGAGACTCGAACTCCCAACCCCCAGATTCGTAGTCTGGTGCTCTATCCAATTGAGCTACGGGCGCCACGCGGCGGGAGCTTACTGTCACCAGGACGAGGCGGCAATCATGATGTTCTTACCGGTTCGCCTTGCGCTCCGACAGTGTCATCATCCGACCCGTTAATCAGGCCGTTTAAATTAAAAAAAGCTGGAAATCAGCCAAGAACAGCGTTTCGCGAAAGCAGGGAGCGGAGCTGGGTCAATCGCCGAACATCGGCGTGATTATTCGGTTGTTTGTTTTCTTCGATATAGGCCTGATCATAAGCAGCACCCTTGGAATCATGGGTCGCTAATACTTTGTTGCCCATCTGACCGTCCAGAACGGCCCAGCGTTTCGACCCACATTCATAACGCACCGAGTAGCGCATTCTTTCTACTCCACTATTCGAGTTTATCGTGCTTCCATTCTGGAGAGCATTGGCTACAACTCCTGTAGGTAGGAGTCGTTCCGAATTTTACAATTGATAAATTGAACAGAGCGTTAAGAGGCCACGCCGTTGTGTGTCAGGCCGAAAAATGGGGCAACACTTTTTCACTAAAGAGGCGCATGGAGCGCTCGGCAACATCTACCGGCAGATCATTGAAATTGATCTGCAGCGACGCCTGATCGAAGCCGCCGGTTTGCTCTTCGTATTTTTTGATCTGATCGACGATGCGCTCTGGGGAGCCGATGAAAGCACCGCCTTTTTCCATTTGAGACTCGGTGGTTTCCTTGGCCAACCCGGCAATTACTTTGTCGTATCCCGGATAGTCGTTTGAATCCCCGGTCTCCAGCCAAGTTGACGCCGCCTCGACGATTGAGTTGAGGTAGCGATCAATAGGGGGGCGGGCGATTTCCAAGGCTTTTGAATCGTCTTCGTTACAGTACATGTGATGAGCCAGCATCACCTGGCCGGAACCGGGATGGTTCGCCGACGTCCACGCGTCCCGGTAAATTTTGATAAGTTCGTTCATCTGGCCGCCGGGGAGGGGAATGGCCATGACGTTGTGACCGGCACGCCCGGCCCCTTCGAACGAGTCCGGATTGATGAGGGCGGCAACCCAGAGCGGCGGGCGTGGTTTTTGCGTTGGGCGCGGATAGACCGTGGCATTTTCGAAACTATGGAACTCGCCTTTGCTCGTCACGTTCTCGTTTTCCAGCAGTTGGCGGATTTGATCCATGCCTTCCGTAAATCGGGCCCGGCTTTCGTCGAGGCTGACCCCAAAGATCTTGAATTCAATGGGTAAGAATGCACGTCCGAACCCACAATCCAGCCGGCCGCCGGAAATCGCATCGAGCATGCCGATTTCTCCGGCGATCTTCAGCGGGTTGTTAAAGATCGGCAACACCGCACCGGTTACCAGGCGGGCCTTTTGAGCCCGCATTGCTGCGGCGGTGAGAAATATGTGGGGGTTGGGTGAGTAACCGCCATAGGACTGAAAATGGTGTTCAACGGTACGGATATGAGAGTAGCCGAGGTCGTCGACGAGGTCGGCGAGTTGAAGGCACTCGGCCCAATATTGATCCGCCGGTTTTACGTCCGGTCCGAGATCTGGAAAAAATTGTACGCCGAATTTCATTAATCTGCCCTTCTGTGGCTCATGCTGGTTCGATGGTGCCATGATTAAACCGGATTATTGCCGATTCATTTGGCAATGGCACGGCGTAACCTTGAAATCTACTAAAGCTTTGATCTTAAAAAATTTATACCTGAATAAATGCAAATTTTACTCGTAATGCAAAGCGGAGTTCCCAGATAGAAATTTGAAGGAGTGCAAGGC
The DNA here is from genome assembly GCA_027592155.1 of Pseudomonadota bacterium. Lineage (GTDB taxonomy): Bacteria > Pseudomonadota > Alphaproteobacteria > Rhodospirillales > UBA2165 > JAQCKY01. The sequence continues at coordinate 2,740 of JAQCKY010000123.1, read as the reverse complement.
GCCGAAAGGCGCTCAGCCACGGAGGAAATTTTCATGGTTCACCTTAACCCGGCGGATACAACCCGGCGTAACGCGATAAATTTCGGCGAGGATGAGCGGCGCACCGGACACGACCGGCGGCTGGACTCGCGCCGAGGCGAGCGGACGATCGAATTTGAGGATGGCGACTACATATTCCGGGAGCAAGAGACGGGCGATTCAGCCTTTATCGTGAAATCCGGCCGGGTCGAAATCGTTAAATCCGCATCCAGTGGAGAGGCCGTGATGGCGAGCTTAAAGCCCGGTGAGTTGTTCGGCGAAATGGCGCTTATCGACAATCAGCCGCGGATGGCATCGGCACGCGCGGCTGATGGTCCGGTCACCCTCTACGTACTCAGCCAAACGGAACTGGATCTTCAGGTTGACGCCTGTCCGCGCTTTGTCCAAAAACTACTCAAACTGCTGACATCCCATGCACGGAAAGCCGGCGACCTAACTATTTAGGCCGATCATGCTTCCGCCATTGGTCGGCAGCGACAAGCCGGATATCCTTCTCCCGGAACAACCAACTCGACGGCATAACCGGGGAGAAAACTCATGCTTGTATGCGATTCTCAAATTCATCTTTGGGCTGACAGTACGGCCGAGCGACCCTGGCCCGAAGGCGGGCAGGAAACCTTTAACAACAATCCGCACCGAACCGAGCCGATGGGGGCGGCTGAGATGATCGGCTTGATGGATGAGGCGGGGATTGATCGGGCTGTGATCGTGCCCCCGGGGTGGGAAGGCAACATGGTCGATATCAGCCTTCAGGCCTGCCGCGATTATCCCGGACGGTTTTGTATCATGCCCTGGGTTCCGTTGAATGACCCCGATGAGGGGATGAAACGTCTGGAGGCCTGGAAAGGGGAGAGCGATATCAAGGGCCTCCGCTTTACCTTCTTCAACGATGAGCAACGCTCATGGATTACAGACGGCACCGCCGAGTGGTATTGGGATTATGCGGAGAAGAATGACATTGCTACCGCGATGTTCATTCTGACGGAAAAGGAACGCGTTACAGAGCTGGCTACCCGTCATCCCGGTCTGAGGATTGTTATGGATCATCTGGGCGTTGCCGGCAGTCTGCGCGGCGATGCCATGAAAGAGGCAATCGATGGTGTGGCGAACCTTGCCCAGCATCCCAACGTGTCGCTCAAGGTCTCGGGTACCCCGGGACTGTCAGACGAGGGTTATCCGTTTGCCGACGTGAAGCCCTATCTGAAAACCTGTATCGAGGCTTACGGGGCGGAGCGGTGTTATTGGGGCACCGATATCACCCGGCTGATGCATAAGATGACCTATTCACAGACCGTGACTCACTTCACCGAAGAACTGGATTTCCTCTCCGAAGCCGACCTTGAGTTGATTATGGGTACGGCCTTTTGTGACTTTTTGGGTTGGCCGGCGTAACCCGCCCCGACATGGCAACGCGCTAAGCACTAACCCCAAACCTCCGCGGCGGTTTCGACGATCAGGGCCAGCTTTCGTTTCTGGTCGTCCTGGGTGAGCTGATTGCCTTCGACGGTGCTGGCGAAGCCGCATTGGGGGCTGAGGCAGAGGCGGTCGAGCGGCATAAATTGCGCGGCTTCGTCGATCCGACGTTTGAGGTCGTCTTTGGTTTCGAGGTCCGGGAGTTTGGAGGTCATGATACCGAGGACGACGATCTTGTCGTCGGGTACGAACCTGAGCGGCTCGAACCCGCCGGCCCGTTCGGTATCCCATTCCATGAAAAATCCATCGACGGGGACGCCGGCGAACATGGCCTCGGCGACGGGCTCGTAGCCGCCTTCCGCGATCCAGCTGCTTTTGAAGTTTCCACGGCACATGTGCACGGTGACGGCGAGATCGTCGGGGCGGTCCCGAAGGGCGGCGGCAATGCCGCGGCCGAACGCCTCAACCATCTCGTCGGGATCGTCGCCCCGGTCGGTCATGTTTTTCCGCACCTTGGGATCGCACAACATAGCAAACGACGTGTCGTCGAGCTGCAGATATTTGCATCCGGCGGCGCTGAGCATTTCGACCTCGGCGCGGTAAGCGGCGGCCAGATCGTCCCAGAACGCCCCCAGATCGGAATAGGCATCCTGGTTCATCAGCGCGCGGCCGCCCCGGTAATAAACGATGCTGGGAGAGGGGATGCAGAACTTCGGGGTTTCCTTGGTTGCCGATTTGAGGAATTCAAAATGATCGAGCATCACGCCGTTGGGATTGGAGATTTTTCCCGTGACCGCAAGCGATGAGACGTTGTGGCCGGCCTGGAAGGAGGGGCCGAGGGATTCCGTCGATTCCTCAATCCCCTCGAGGCCGCAGAGGAAATCGTAATGCCAGGTTTTGCGCCGGAATTCACCGTCGGTAATTCCTTTAAGACCGACCGATTCCTGCATCGCTATGGCATCACGGATGCAGTCGTCTTCGACCGCCTTGAGACCGGCGGCATCCAATTCGCCGCTCTCGAATTTTGCCCGGGCCGCGTGAAGGTTGTCCGGACGGAGGAGGCTTCCGACATGGTCTCCGCGAAACGGCGGTTTGGATCGTTCGGTCATGATTTCGTCTCCCTAATAATTAGTCGAGAATAGCGGTGAACTGACATTGAATATAGTTGGGGCCTTCGAGGCGGCCGGGCATGGCTTGGCGGGACGGGCGCGAATCATGGTCCGGGAACATGACAAGCCATTCCTCATTTAACACGTCGCGGTCTGCAGGGTCTTTCAGCCAGACATTA
>JAQCKY010000122.1 GCA_027592155.1 Pseudomonadota bacterium | reverse complement strand
CATGTCTACCGAATTACTGTATCTATTCCTGACGTCTCTCCTTCTCACAGTCCTTTGGATTCCCCATGTCATTGGACAGGTGACGCAAATCGGGATGCTCGAAGCGGAGGAATATGTAACCCTCCGCGATACGTCGGGGGCGCCGCATTGGGTACATCGGGCAAACCGTGCTCATGTAAATTTAGTTGAACAATTCGGTCCGTTTGCCGGGTTGGTATTGGTTGCTCACGCGGTCGGGGTCTCGACCGAACTGACCGTGATTTCCGCAACCGTTTTCTTCTGGGCGCGTGTTGTCCATGCAATCGTCATGATTGCCGGATGGTCGTTCATCCGAATCCGAACCATGATTTTTACCGTTTCTTTTGCCGCGTTGCTGCTGCTGGCATGGGAAATCGCCGCCGCAAAACTACTCTAGGCTATGTAACCGGATCCGTGCTGAAGTCGATCCCCCCGTCCGGGGCTTGATGAAGCCGGGTTACGGCGCACCAATTGACGTCATCAGCCTCGGGATAATCGAGCCGGAAATGTGCACCTCTGCTCTCTTGGCGATGATATGCCGCCGTCGCCAAGAGGCGGCCGAGCAACGCCAAGTTGATGACCGAAAGTGCGCTTTCAAGTTCCTGGCCCAATGCCTTTTCGGAGGAGCGGGCGGCGTCGGATAGCCGCATCGCCGGAATATCGTCAGATTCAATTTGGGCATATTGAAGCAGCGCTGCCCGGCACCCCTCCGCGTCTCGAATGGTTCCCAGCTTTTCGTGAGCCAGCATCCGGCATCGCAGCCGAACCTCAGACTGTTCGGGGCCGGTATCGCGCGCAATGAGCGCGGCGAGCCAATCGGCGGCCTCGGGCGGAATAACTACTTCAGGTTTGGCGCCTTGCGAGACCTCCGCCGAGGCCGCCCGCCCTGCCCGGCGACCGAACACCAGGGACGCCGAAAGGGCCGATCCGCCAATGCGATTTCCGCCATGGATACCGCCGCCGGTCTCACCCGCCGCCCAAAGGCCGGCAACAGGGGTACGGCCATCAATATCGATTTCCAGCCCGCCCAGCCAGGTATGGCTCCCCGGCGCGACTTCCAGCGGGGTTTTCGTAATATCGATGCCGCGATGGAGGCAGGTTTTGTAAACATGAGGGATCATCTTCTCGATGACCTCAAGCGGAACCTTGGTGGCATCCATGTAGATACCGCCGGTCATCCCTGCCCGCCCGGCGTGGATTTCCTTGGCCATGGCCAGGATCACCTCGCTCCGGGTGCTTTGCTCGGCGGTCTCCGGATAATACCGTTTTAAGAATTCCTCGCCTTCCTGGTTTCGAAACACCGCACCGGCATTGATGAATCCCGTCGGGTGCGGCGCGAAACCGAAAAGTTCCTCGGGCGCACAGCACATGGCCTGGAAGTCGATCATTTCGATCCCCAGCAACGACGTGCCGGCGCGGTACCCCAAGACATATCCGTCCCCGGTCACTTGCGGGGGGTTGTCGTTAACGTAAAACAGCCCGCTGCCGCCGCCGGTGCAGAGGATCACCTGATCGGCGGCATACGACACCAAAGTGCCGGTGCCGTAATCCATACCCCACGCGCCAACCACACGATCGCCGTCTTTCACAAGATCGACGATTGAGGTCAGAGAATGTTTTTCAATCCGCGTATCATCGCGCAATTTGGCGGATAACGCCTTGCTCACCATGTTGCCGGTCGTGTCGTAATGATGAACTGCGCGGGCCACGCTGTGCCCGGGAAATAGTTTGAGATCCAGCGCACCGTCATCATCGGTTGCGAACGCAGCACCCCAAGACTGCATGTCCTTGACGATGTCAACAATGTCCCGGGTCCATACCTCGACGAGTTCCGGATTGATCAACTCGCCGCCTTGCTCAAGGATCTCCGCCATATGACGTTCGGGGCTGTCATCCTTGCCCATCGCCGCGGCGAATCCTCCCCGGGCGACGGTCGTGGTACCGCTCGTCGCTTTACCCTTCGTCACCTGAATCACGCGAACCCCAGATTCGGCACATTCGAATGCTGCTAGTGTCGCCGCTGCGCCGCCCCCGACAATCAGCACATCGGTCTCAAAAGATCGCGTCTCAATACTCATTTGCTCATCAGTTCCATAAATTCGTCGACACAGGCATCGGCGAATGCCTGATCGTTAATATGAAGATCGAACTCCTTCACCGCACCGCTCGTCAGTTTGGATTTGAGTGCCTCGGTAAACAGATGGTCGGTCTCCGGCTTTCGCCAGGAACCGACGGGGTTCCCGTCGATGTCCGACGTTTCGCGAATAACATGCTGACTGAATCCCTGGCTCGGGATCATGACCGTCACCGGTCCCGTCGCCTTGTTTAGGCGTTCCGCGAACATCTCTCCAAGTGCCGCCATTTCTTCGTCATTGGTACGCATCAATAGGATTTCCATGTTGTATTGGTAGAACTCCCGCCCACGGAACCTGACGGGACATTCCCCCACCCACCAGTTGGTATGATCGATAGCACCCGGTGCGATTACCTGAGGCAGCCCCGCCGCCCCAGCCGAGGTCAGGCGATTGTCCCCGGGTTTGTATACGCCGTCGTTGATCAGGTCGATCATCTCGGAAGTCGTAATGTCGATGACGCCCGACAACTCTTTGGTAGCAGCCAAATTTTCGAGCGCCTTGCCACCCGGACCGGAGGCATGGAAATGCATGACCTCAAAGCCCTCCTTCTCCAACCTATCGGTAACCCGGTCGACACATTTTTGCAGATTGCCGAAGGTTGAAACGCCGACCAACGGTGGAGCGTCAACCGACCGGCTTTTACGTTCCTCATAGACCCGCGCCATTCCGGTTACCGCATGGGATGCGTTCTCGATAACCGATTTGACGAAGCGGTTCATCACGATATCGCTTATGGTCGGGAACATCGCAATGTCGCTCTCCGCCACATACCACTGCACGGCGGCGGTGGCCGCCACCGGTGTCACCATCACCTTAGGGAACAGCGGTGGCAGAGATCGCATCATGGCGCAAAACACCGTGCAGCCGTTGGCGCCGCCCATGCCGATCACCGCGCTCAGCGCGCCGGATGCATATTCCTCTAACAGCATTTCGGCGCCCGCCGCGATCATCGTCTCGCCGGCGGCCAAGCGTTCCATCTCGCCGATTGCCTGCCAGTTGGAGCCCGCTCGCTCGACGATTTCTCCGGCGCTGACATCCGCACCGGGCTCATCGTGGGGCTTTAGGGAAAGATCAATAAGCCAGGGTAATGCACCGGCCTCACGGATTCTTTCACACAGAAAATGCGCAGCCTCAGCTTTGCTGTCCAAGGTCGCCAGAACGGCAATGGTCGGTTGAGTGCTCACCTAGTTCCGTTTCGGCAGGTGGACGGCTTTGAAAGCCTGCGTCACTTTCGGCACAGATTCCTCGATGGGGAACCTCTCCGCCGAGGAGCCGCCGACATAACCGTCGAGGCGAGGCTCTTTATTTAAGAATGCCGCGAAGTCATCGGGGTTTTCAATGGCGCCGCCGTGGCAGGTCACGATGCGGTCGCTGTATTTTGCCGATAGTGCATCGAGTATCGTCGCGGTCCGGTCAATGGTTTTACCTTCGTCCAGAACCGTTGAAGAGCCTATCGTCCCGCCGGACGAATTTCCGAAATGGACGATGAGGTTGTCGACACCTGCGTCGGCCATTGCCAGTGCCTCGTCGGTCGTCGTCACGAAGGCTTTGGTGAAGATATCGCGGCTGGAAGCATAAGCCAGCACATCTACCTCGCGCTGAAACCCCATTCCGGTTTCTTCAAGATCGCTTCGGAATTTACCGTCGATCAGGGCCATCGTCGGGCAGTTCATGATGCCGTCGAAGCCGGCTTCGACGACCCTGTCGACGAACCGATGCATGTCCCGGGTCGGGTCAACGCACAGAAGGCCTGCCATAACCGGACATTCAGACACGACATTGATGAGCGACCGTTCGCCGAGTTCCAAGGTTATGGCGTTGGCGTCCCCGATCGGCAAATATCCCGCCATGGAACTCAACCCCTGCATCCGAAAATAGGCGAGATCGTGGGTCGTGATCATATCCGCACCGCCCCGGGCCGCCATCTTGGCCGTGATGCCGGTACCGCAGAGGGCGTCGTAAACCGCTCGGCCGGCATCCCGTTCCGTCTTAAGCCGCGCATTGATTTCCGCCCGCGTGAACTTAGCCATCGTTCCGCTGTTCCTTACTAGCCCTTCTCGCCAACATTTTAGCCGCCAGTTTTGGCGCCGTTCCCGGCCTGGACCACGGACAACGCGCAATGCAAATCGCGCAGCCCAAGGTCTCGCCGAAATAGGGGATGCATTTATTGAAATCAACGAACCATTTCTCGACCCCGCGCACCATCTGTTTTTCTTCGAAGATGGCATCCGGCGGACAGGCTTTGGTGCAAATCTGGCAACTGGCGCAGAAGTCCTCAGCGCCAATATCAACCGGGCTATCGGCAATCAGCGGCATGTCGGTCGTTACGGCGGAAAGCCTGAACGACGAGCCGTAGGTGCCGTTAATCAACGAGCCGTGTTTACCGAGCTGTCCCAACCCGGCTTGGATGGCAGCCGGCATCATGCTCAGCGCCGAGGCGAACGGCCCCGCCCAGGCTTTTGCATAATGTCCTTGGCTCAAAATGTAATTAGTTAATTCCCGCGACACCCGCGCGGCACGATTATATTGTTTCGCCACCTCGACACCGGCATCCGGTTCCTCGACCGTCGCTGGGGCTTTATTCAGCAGTTCGTGATCCATGGAAACGCCGATGACGATAATCCAAGGATCATTGAGCTCGTATCCCTCATAAACATAAAGCGGATCCATCGGCGTGATACCAACCAGATCGCCCTCATGGGCGAGGGTGAACGCTTTCACCGCTGCGGACCATTCCTCAGCGGACTTCTCGACAACGGTTTCCGACTTTTGGATCGTCTTCGGGCCGCGGGGTGCGTCCGGCGTATAATGCGCCGTAATTTCCTCGGCGCGGCGATGATAGCCGACCACCTCGTGCTGTAAGTCGCCAAATTCATGGCGGTCGGCCGGATGCCAGAAAAAGGGCGAGGGCTGGCGGACTGTCTCCTCGCCGAGGCCATTGACATTGTTCCCCGTAGTCTCAGGAAACAGGTCGGTAAATAGCTTGTTCGCTTGGTAACCTTCATTGACGGGCATCGGGATTCCTTTCGGTGCCCACTATAATTGCTCACGGTTAGCGTTGTCACTCAAAGGGCAGCGCGTTATCGTTTTTAGGCAACAGGGAGATAGTCATGCTGTCCAAAGAAGATAATGAACGACTGACCCGCGTCGGGCCCGGCACACCGATGGGCGAGATGCTGCGCGAACTGTGGACCCCGGCCTGCCGGTCGGAAGCATTGGAGGCGGACGGCGCTCCTCTGCGCGTCCGGTTATTGTGCGAGAACTTTGTTGCCTTTCGCGCCACTGACGGTCGCGTCGGTTTCTTCGATGAAGCCTGCCCGCATCGCTGTGCATCGCTCGCGTTGGCGCGAAACGAAGAAAACGGCCTTCGCTGCATCTTTCATGGCTGGAAATTCAGTGTCGACGGCGTTTGTGTCGATGCCCCGACCGAGCCGCCGGAACGCCGCGAAAGCTTTGCCCGAAAGGTGCCGGTCCGGTCCTATCCGGTACGAGAGGCCGGCGGCATGGTGTGGGTTTACCTCGGCCGCCGCGAAGAAACCCCACCGTTTTATGATTTTGAATTCCATACACCCCCGGCCGAAGCCTTGCTGCGCTGTGCGATCGTTAAGGGCAATTGGCTGCAGGGGGTTGAGGGGCAATTGGACTCGGCCCATCTCAACTTTTTGCACAGCACCTCGACACCACGCGGACCGGGCGCCATTCAAAACCTCATTCGACAGGCGAGCGAGCCCCGCTTCGAATTCATCGATAAACCCTACGGCTTCCGTGAGGCGGCACTTCGCACTCTGCCGGATGGTTCCGTCTATGCCCGTATCCGCGAAGTGGTCGCGCCCTACTACTCCTTCATTCCAGGCGCCCATGGGCAGCCACGCTTTGTGGTGGTTATCGTGCCCATCGATGACGAATCCAGCGCCCACTGGTATTATTACCTGAACCCCTTCGGCCCCGTCCCCGATTGGTACCGGGACAACGCGCTCCGAGGATCGGGCCCGGATCACGACGACTTCGCCGCCGACCGGGGCGATGTCTCTACAGTTTGGGAACAGGACCGCGGCGCCATGAAGAATGGCCACTGGAGCGGCCTCACCAAAAATTTTGTTTATGAGGACTTCATCGTTGAGGAGTCGATGGGGCCGATCGCCGACCGCAGCCGTGAATATCTCGGCTCCAGTGACAGCGTGATCACCCGTTTCCGGCAGCTTCTATTGCAGAGCCTAAAGCGGCACGGCGAAACCGGCGCTCTTCCCTTCGGGGCTGACGGCGAGGCTGATTACGAAGCAATCCGGGCCCTGGCGATCCGGTTTCCCGGCGGGGCGGATTGGAAAGAGTTCGACCTGTTCGACCCGCCAGACTACGTCTTCGAGGATGCCTCGGCAGCGGAGTAAATTTTAGTGGCCTTGCGGCGCGACGAGATGGCGCGCCCGGGGACGAATGCCGCCGATTTGATATTTGAGCACGTTCTGCTCAATTTCCCGGTCTGCCTCGGTGACACGTCCGTGCTGGCGATTATGTTCAAGCCAAGAACTCACCAGAAAATACTC
>JAQCKY010000121.1 GCA_027592155.1 Pseudomonadota bacterium | reverse complement strand
AGGGAAGTAGCGTTGCGCCGTGCCGGGTTATTGAAAATCATCCAGCCGATGCCGCCGTCTTTTTCGGCGATCATCTTGTCCGTTTTCAGGTTCATCATGCCTCTCTAAGGCTTGCGGGCGCCCCCTTGGAGCGCCCGCGTCGCCATTGCTGTGACCGGCGTCAAATGTCGCCGTCGGCGCGCATCGCCTTGATATCCGCCTTGCTGTAACCCAGCTTAGCGAGGATCTTATCCGTGTGTTGGCCGAGATCCGGCGTCGGCATCCGCATCTTTTGCGGCGTCCGCGCCATCTTTACCGCCTGACCGACGAGATGGACTTTGCCGAGTTTCGGGTGGGTAACGGTCGGGTCCATGTTCAGGGTCTTGACCTGCGGATCGGCGAAGGTCTGATCGACCGAGTAGATCGGCCCGCAAGGCACACCGGCCTTAGCGAACAAGTCGATCCAATGCTTCATCGTCTTGGTCTTGGTGATCTTCTCAATGAATGCATTGCACTTGTCGCGGTTCTTCTGGCGGCCCGATAGTTCCTTGAATTCAGGCTTGTCCGCCATTTCCGGCACGCCCAGACCCGTGCATAGCCGCTTGAACAGATGCGGCGTTGCGGCCTGGATGTTGATCAGCCCGTCGGAACACTTGAACACGCCGGTGGGCACGCCGGTCGGATGGTTGTTGCCCTGCTGCTTCGGCACGTCGCCGCCGTTGAGGTAGCGTGCCGCTTGAAGGTCCATCAGCTGGATCATCGCCTCGGTCAGCGATGTGTGCACCCACTGGCCCTTGCCGGAGACTTCACGCTCCAACAACGCCATCAGAATGCCCTGCGCCAACAGCAAACCAGATGTCAGATCGCACATCGGGATACCGACCCGGACCGGTCCCTGACCGGGCAGGCCGGTCACCGACATGATGCCGCCGATGCCTTGGGCGATTTGGTCCAGCCCGGCGCGGCCCGAATAGGGACCCTCCTGACCAAAGCCGGAAATGCTGCCATAGACGATGCGCGGATTGATCTTGCTTAGAACTTTATAATCGATACCGAGCCGGTGTTTGACGTCGGGCCGGAAATTCTCGACCACCACGTCGGCTTCCTTGACCATCTTGAAGAGGATTTCCTTACCCTTCTTGCTCTTCAAATTGAGGGTCATGCTCCGCTTGTTGCGGTGGATGTTGAAGAAGTCGAAGCCCAAGCGGGTTTCCGAATCATCGACGCCAATGCCGCCTTCGGGCATTTCCACTTTGATCGTATCGGCGCCCCAGTCGGCCAACTGGCGAACGCAGGTTGGGCCAGCGCGGGCGCGACAAAGATCGATTACCTTGAACCGGGATAGCGGCATGTTATTGCTAGCCATGGCGAATTATTGCCTCCGTCTTATCGTGTCTGAAATTGTCGCTGGGTAACGGAAGGGTTGCGACAAGAACGCCTCCCGCCAGGAGTTTGCCGTCACGTTGGCAAATTGTCCAATTCCCAAGATGCGTGGTTTATCAGGCGGCGGAACTGACGGTTTGGCCCGCGGCAGCGGACCCTGGTACCGGATTGGGAACGGGCTTGCCGTCGAAATGGCTTGTCAGATTGTCCATCGCCATATCGAGCGCCGAGTTGGCGCCCTCCGGTGACCGGGCACCGAGATGCGGCGTCATGATGACGGTCGGTAGGTCGAGCAATCCGGGCGGTACCTCCGGTTCGCCGTCAACGACATCAAGGCCGGCGCCGGCGATGGTGCCGTTTTTGACGGCGGCGATGAGCGCATCGGTATCGATGACCGAGCCGCGCGAGACATTGACCACATAGCCGGTCGGTCCCAGTGCCGCCAACACCTCGGCATTGACGATGTGACGGGTTTCCGGCCCGCCCGGGCATGTCAGGAGGAGAATATCCGACTCGGCGGCCAGGGCAGCGGCCGTGTCGAAATAACGGTAGGGCACGTCTTTTTTCGGGCTTCGGCCGTGATAGCCGACCGTCATGTAAAAACCGGCCACGGCCCGCTTGGCAACCTCGGCACCGATATGACCGAGACCGATGATACCAAGGCGTTTCCGCGAGATCAGCGGCCGGTATTGGCGAAACTGCATCCATTCGCCGCGCCGAACACCGGCATCGGTCTGGGGAATTTCACGCACCGTGGCCAATGTCAGGGCCAGTGCATGTTCGGCGACGGAGGGTGCGTTGGCGCCGGGGCTGTGGGTGACGTGAATGCCACGGGCATTGGCCGCGGCCAGATCGACGCCTTCAAAGCCGGCGCCCTTGCAGGCGACAACTTCGAGCAACGGCATGGCTTTGATCAGATCGGCCGGCAGCCCGAAGGTGCCTGTGGTCAGCACGCCCCTGACTGTGGCCAGAAACTTAGGGGTCATAATCCGCGCCCGGTCTTCTTCCGTCGGCGCGTAATGAACCGTGAACGTCGTCGAATATTTCTCGAAATAGCCGTCCGGCAGGACCGTTCCGATGATGAGGAGAATTGGTTTCACGTTGGTAATCCTGATTAGGGGGCAAAATTGACAAAAAAATTGGGGACGACGGACTGGATGGTGCCGCCGCCCCCGAGGTTCGCATGACTTAGTTGAAGCTGAAGTCTTCGAGCTTCATCAGACCGTTCGTTAGGACGTTCGGCGTGTAATTGATGCGTGGCGAAACGCGAGCGAATCCCACCATGTGGACCAGATAGACGTTGTCTATATACTCCTCGAACGACAGGCGGGCGACTTCCTGGAAGCCTTTGATCCGCGCCTCTCCCGTGGCGTTCATGGCGTCATTGATAACTTTATCCATGTGCGCATTACAAAGCGTTCCTGAGTTCGCCGTGCAGGAGTGTTTATAGACCGCCGAGAAGCCGGCATCGCCAGTGGCGTTATCATGCATCGCCTGCAGGAGTGAAGCTGTACGCCCTTCGGGGTAGGGCTTGTTGTGCAACTTCCGCCACTGTCCGAGCTCGTACATCTTGAGCTTCACGTTGAAGCCGGCGTCCTTTAAGTACTGGAACGTCGCCTCCATGATTTCCTGGGCATTGGCGTAAACGTTCGAACGGCCCTGAAGTTCAATCTCCATATCGACAGGCACACCGTCCGCCTTGGCTTCCGCCAGAAGCTTCTTAGCCTTTGCGGGGTCGTAGGCATAGGGGCGCTTGTCGATTTCGAAGTTGTGGCCTTTGACGCTGGGTCCCCAGGCCTGCGTTGCCGGGACGGAACCGCGGGCGAAGAATGCTTTCGTCATCGCTTCGCGGTCGAGGGCGTAGTTAAGCGCCAGCCTTACCCGTTTGTCATTCAGGGGCGGTTGGGTCATGTCGATGCGCAGCCACGTCGTCTCCGCATTGAGATAAGGAATGTCCGTCTTTGGGTTGATCGCATCGTTGACGGCGATGTTTGGCGCTAGATCTGCCTCGCCGACTTCGACCATGGCGGCCCGGACCGGCGATTCCGCACGGATGATATACTTGACGGATTCAACTGGAAATTTTTTCGACTTATCCCAGTAGCTGGGATTTTTCCTGATGACAATTTCTTGCTGCTGAGTCCAATGGTCGAAGATATACGGCCCCGTGCCGACGGATGTGAGCTGCAGCTTGTCCGTTGGCGTATTGGGTGAGGGGATACCCAGACCGCTCATGTACAGCGGAATCAGTGACCAAGGCTTGTCGGTGACGAAGTCGATCGTATAGTCGTCGACCTTATTCGGCGTGACTTTGACGTTTTTGAAGTACTTGTTCTTGACCATGCACATGAACTCGGCGCCGTAGACACGGTTAAGCGCCCAGATGACGACGTCGGCGTTTAGCTTTTCACCATCGTGGAACTCAACCCCTTGGCGGATCTTGTAGCGCCAGGTCAGTTCGCCGGTTTGTTCCCAGCTTTCAGCCAGCAGCGGCACGATCTCGCCGTCGGGGCGCAGTTCGCCCAAAGCCTCGACGACGTTCTGGTGGACGATGCGCCCAGTGAACGATGACGATGCCGAACACGGATCAAGATCGTCGGGTTCCTCGCCAACGACGATCGTAATGTTCTTTTTGGACTGAGCGAGCGAGGGCGCGGTGGCGAGCATCAGACTCGCGACGGCGGACATCGCTACGATGCTTAAATGATGTTTCAGGTCTATTGACATGTTTACCTCTCCGTTTGTGCATTTTGTTCCTTGGACGGCCAGCAACTTTTGTTGTGGGCCAGCCCCGGATCACATCGACTTCTATTTCAAACGCATCATTTGCGTGCGTGCGTTCTTTGTTGGCTATGCCTTTGCAGTTCTTGCCTCCTTGGCACGTATCAGCGCGTCGCGTTTCAGCACCCCATGGGCGCGATAGGCAACCGGGTAATCGACCATGCGGCCGTCTACCTGGATGGATGCCTTGCCTTGTTTGATCGCTTCTTCGAACGCATCCGAGATCCTCTGGGCGTGCGCCACGTCTTCCGCACGGGGCCGGAATCCTTCGTTGAGGATCGGAACAGCCGTGGGATGGATGCAGGTTGCACCTTCGAAACCGAAGCGACGCGACTCGTTGACGATATGGCGCAGGTCGTCGAGGTCGGAAAAATTTGCGCTCGACGTCATCAGGCCAACGGGTGCGACTCCGGCGGCATGGGCGGCGATGATGGCATGTTGCTTGGGGTATATCAGCGTGTCGATGGCCGGCTCGACACCGATCGATAAGCTGAAGTCCTCGCCGCCCAGGCCGAGCGTGCGGACCCGGCGGTCGGCGCAGGCGATCTCGTGAATCCGCATGAAACCCTTGGCGGTCTCGACGCGGGCGCCCATCCAGATTGTGCCGACAGGGATGCCGCGCTCGGCCTCCAATTCGCCGATGGTCTCGGCGATCATGCGGACATGTTCCGGTGATTCCGTCTTGGGCAGCCAGATCGCCATGATGTCCTTACAGATCACGGCTTCCAGGTCAGGTATGCCAAGGCGGATCGGGGAATTGATGCGCACGACCACATCGACACCGGCACCCGCGATGCGCGCCGCGGCCTCGGGCACCATCTTGCGGGCATCGGGCTTCTCGCTCAGCGCGACGCTGTCTTCGAGATCAAGGATGATGGCATCGGCGCCGCGCGTATGCGCTTTGGCAACGAAGCGTTCTTCGTTGACCGGCATGAACAGCATTGAACGGATGACCCAGGGCTCATGCTCCCCGGGTGCGGCAATCGCCGTCAGTGCGGACGGACCGGCTTCGTTCATCTCGTGATACTCCATCTCCCACGACGGGCGGTCTTGAACCATCCATGCAACGGCAGACGGTGGCGGGCGGGATTGCCGGCGTCAACGATCCAGGCAACGCGCCTTACGTGGACCTCGGCATTCCTCAATTCTTCCCCCGTATGCGGCCTGAATTTTATCGACCGTCACTTTTGCTTGGGCACGAACGCTACATCCGATTGTCTTATTGCTAAAATTCTATACCGATATATCCAATATCAGAAATTCAGATGATCATACGCTTCAGGCCGTCCCCTAGGGATGCCGGCGCGAATTCGGCACAGACATCGATGATCTGCTGTTGCATCCAAACGTGCGCCGGGTGCTTACCGAGGCTGTTGGGCCAAGCCAGGCAAATCTCAGATGCGCCCATATCGATGGGCACCGGCACGACGTGCAGGCCTGCAAAGGCGGCAACACGGGAGACCACATGCGCGAACGTCGTCATAATCAAATCCGATCGCCAAAGAATCAGAGGGCCCAAAAGGGACTGATTGATGGTCATGGTGATATTGCGTTCCATACGCCGCTTTCCCAGATGGCCGTCAAACAGCTGGGATGCCTCGCCGACATGGGTCATGGCCACATGTTCAGCGCCGAGAAAGCTTTCCTCTGACAAGGTCTTGCCGGCGAGCGGATGGGTTGGCCGCATGACGCAGACATAGGTGTCGTGGAAAAGCGTGATATGGCGTACCCGCGCCGGCAGGTCATCAATGATGCCAATGGCGAAATCGATCTCGCCGGCATCGAGCTGGGATACCACCAGATGATCCCGCTTCGGACTGACGCGAAGCTGAGTGCCGGGGGATAACGCCCGTAATCGTGCCTGCAATTCCGGCAATATCAGGATGGCGCAGTGATCGGAGGTGGCGATGCGGAATGTCCGCGTCGCCGTCTCCGGATTAAATTCGACCGGATCAAAAGCGGACTGCAGCTGCATTAGGATGTCGTGGATTGGCAGGGCCAGTTCCTGTGCCCTTGGCGTCGGCCGGACACCACCGGCGACGCGGACGAAAAGATCATCGTCCAGCATGTGGCGCAGGCGGTTCAAGGCGCCACTGACCGCGGGCTGGGACATGCCGACGTATTGGGCAGCCCGTGTGACGCTGCGTTCACGCATGATCGCGTCGAAGACGACCAAAATCTTGATGTCGATGGCCTTTAGATTCACGGGATGTTCATGCCAAGGCGTGACTACAGGCAGGCACGCCTGTCCTGCCGGGCGACCGGTCTATCGGGGCAAAGCCGGTAAAATCACCTCCGGTTAGCACCGCATCACAAGAATTAGCCCAGTTCCCAAGCCTCTTTTAACACAGTGAGTAGAGCATCAACAGTGCCCCGCGCGGTGATGGCGTCTCCATGATTTGGAATACGTATGACCGATATATCCTAATGCGATTTCCGAACGAGGCTGTTGGGCGATACGTTGATGGCAGTCAAACATGGTGGACCGCTTGCCGGTGCCATGGATGATCCTCCTTTGAGGAAACGCCAGGAAGAGCTGCGGCGGCCCGGTCACCCGGG
>JAQCKY010000120.1 GCA_027592155.1 Pseudomonadota bacterium | reverse complement strand
ATTGATTCTTATAGCAGAATCTTCATCTCATGGCATTGATTAACGAGTCCATCTGGGAAATGGGGGTTATTATTTCCCGCAAAATTATGAGCATAGCCGCCCCTTGCATGCAAGAACGGACGTGATACCGAATTTGTTCGCGTGATATTGTCGGCGCCGGACTTTCCGCGCTGGAAAGCCTCGCCGGCTTGAGATAGCATCCGCGCCGCCGATGCGGAATTGTCAGGAGCTGCCAGCGTGAGCCAAGAACCGGAGTTTGTTCCCTATATTCGACGTGCCCTTCAGGAAGCACCGCCGAAAGTGGATCCCCCCACCGAAGGCGCCTTGCGTCACCGTGGGCTGGATACCTCAAAGATCCGGGCGATGGGATTGAACGAGAGCCTTTTTCCGCCGTCGCCCAAGATAATTCAGGCGCTGCAAGACAATCTCGGCATGGTGAACCGTTATCCCGATGCCCAATGTCCGGTGCTCAGCGATATCATTTCGGAGCGCACCGGGGTCCCCACCGATTGTATCGTTTGGGGAAACGGGAGCGAGGAACTGCTGAAAGGCGCGATCGATCTTTCGACCTCGCCGGGTGAGGGCTGCGTGCTGCCGGTGCCGACCTTCTGGGGTTATAAATCCATGGTCGCGGCGTTCGAGGCTGACGTTGCCGAGGTCGAGAATTTGCCCGACGGCAGGATCGATATCGACGGCGTGTTGGGCGCCATCGGCAACCGGACCCGGATCGTTTTCATCATCACCCCCAATAATCCGTCGGGTCGCATGCTCGACAAAGCCGAGCTGGAAAAGGTCGTGGCAGGAGTGCCGGAGAACGTCTTGCTCTGCGTCGATGAAGCCTATTTCGATTTCGGCATCCATGCGGGCGGTCCCAATGTGCTCGAGGTATTGAGGACAAGGAAGGGCCCGTGGATTACCGTCTTTACGTTTTCCAAGGCCTACGCCATGGCCGGCATGCGGATCGGTTATGCGCTGTGCAGCGATGTCCGATTGGCGCAGTCGCTCCAAAAAACAACCTGCGTCTTCAACGTTCCCGTATTGGCCCAGTATGCGGCGGAAGCGGCGCTGCTCGACACGGATTATCTCGACTGGATGCTCGATCAGGTCGCTCAGAGCCGCGACCAGATATTCGAGGGCCTGAAGGCGCTGGGGCTCGATCCCATTCCCTCGGTCTGCAACTTTGTTTCCACGACGGTTCCGATGAAGGGCCGGGCCTGCATGCTGGCGATGCTCGACAAAAACGTGCAGATCAACTCATGGTCGGACCCCGGATATGAAAATTATATCCGCATTACCGTCGGCCGCCCCGAGGATAACGTGGCATGCCTTGCAGCACTGAAAGAGGTGCTGGACGAAGCGGCCTGACGTTGTTTCGGACGGCGTTTGTATACATCTCTGCCCTGACGACCGGGGGGCTGTTCGGTTGGGTTGTCTGGATCGGCTTGGCCAGCGGGCCAGAGCCGGCCGATCAGCCACCACCTCGCGCCGGGGAGATGCTGCGCTTTGAGCTGGCCGACACCGACGTCGGCAGCCCGGAGATTTCCTGGTCGGACGCGGACGGCAAGCCGGTCACCTTGGCCAAATTCTCCGGAAAGGTGGTGTTGCTCAATTATTGGGCGAGTTGGTGTCCGCCCTGTTTGGCGGAACTGCCGTCTCTCAATCGGCTGCAATCCAAAATCGGCGGCGATGATTTTGTCGTCGTGGCCATCAACACCGATCAAGACGGTAAGTCTGTCGCTGAGAAATTTGCGGCACAATTGAAGCTGGACGCGCTCGATCTCTATCTAGATCCACAGTCCGCTTCCTATCAAATCCTCGGCGGCCGCGTCATGCCGATCAGCTATCTCTTCGACCGCAAGGGCACGTTTCTGGGGCTTTTGAGGGGCAGCGCGGAATGGGACTCGCCCGACGCCATCGCCTTGATGACGTACTTCAAGAAAAACCCCGGCTACGCAAATCGGCTATTTGCCGCGACGCCACCGGGCTGACCCAAATTTTTGAGGCTCAGAGGCCCTCGCCGGTCTCAAGCCAATGTGCGCAAGCCTCGCCCAGTTGTTCTCGGGCCATGCTACGGTATTTTTCTGATTCCGCGTCGGTAAGCCGGTCACGCCAACGGCCGTTTTCACCTTTATAGATAAAATTTTCCGCGCCGCCGTCCCAAAAGGCGCCGCCGAGGGGCACCGCAGGTGTTGCATTGGCCTTCATATAATCAAAGCTGCAGTGATGGACGATCTCATCCCATTTGGTCTCATCGATGGGGATATCGAGGAACGCGGCGATACGGCGCATTTGCCCCGGCATGTCCTCTTTGAGGTTGCTGAAATGCAGCATCATCAGATTGGGCAGGTCTTTGATTTCCCACCAGGTGCGAATGTTCTCCCAGAATGACCAGAACGGGTAGCCGTCTTGATCAAGCCACTCGTGATAATATTGCACGATATCCTCGACCGGTTTGCCGATGGGCGGGCCGACCAGACCGGGCGTGTCGTTAAGCGCGTGATACCAGAAGTCGTTTGCCGTCGAGTGGTGGTTATAGAGGCTCCAGAGCACGTCCCGCCCGTCCCGGGCGATATAGATGTATTTTGCTTTCTCGGAATATACCGAGGCGTCCACAGGCAGATGGGTCTTGATGAAGCGGCGATGGGTCTGCGCCTCGACTTCGGGAAGTTTTACTTCCTTGGGTGGGACCCGGAGGTCCATCCAGGGAGACATATCCGCGACGGGCAGGCCGGTCTCGCCGTTAAACAGAAGCTGACTGACGATTTGTTGAACCCAAGTTGTCCCGGTCTTGGCATAGGTTGCGATGATGATGTCATCGTCGCGGAACGGAAAATCATTCCAGATGGTTGAGTCGAAATGATTGCTTTCCAGCTCCCGCGTTTTCTTTGGCCACTGAATAGCATCTGCCATAAGATTTTCCCCTGCTAAGTTGGTCGCATTTGTTTGTTATGATGCGTTATGGCGAGCCTAATCTAAAAAATTAAGACTCTGAAACGGATTTCATGGAACCTCTGCTTCACCATCTCAGCGACTACGCCGTTCGGTCTCAGGACCAAGCGGTTAACCCGGTGGTGAGCGGCGCGATGGTTGACCATCTCGTCGATGCGCTGGGCTGCGCGGTCGCCGGTCTGGATGAAACGGCGAGCCGGATTGCGCGCGACATGGCGGCGGAGTTTTCTACGGTGGGAATGGGGGCATCGGTAATCGGTTTGAAACAGCGCGTGAGCCCGGAACAGGCCGCGTTTGCAAACGCGGTCATGGTGCGGGGGCTCGATTTCAACGACACGTTCAACAGCCGGACCGGCGGGCATCCGAGCGACATGGTCCCCGCCATCCTCGCTGCGGCCGAGACCGCCAATGTTGCCGGAGAATCGGCGGTTAGAGGCATGATCGTCGCCTACGAGGTGTTTGGGGCGTTCGCTGATGTCGTTCCCTTGCGTGAATTGGGGATCGATCAGGGTGTCATCATTGGTGCCGGGGTCGCTGCCGGTATCGCCTCGACGCTGGAACTGGACAGCCAACAGACGGCGAACGCAATTTCCTTGGCAATTACATCCACTGTTCCCTTGCGGGTGGCACGATCGGGTGAATTGTCTGCTTGGAAGGGCGGCGCGACGCCCCACGCGGCAATGAACGGACTGTTTGTCACCCGCTTGGCGGCGCGAGGGATGACCGGTCCCCCGGCGCCCTTTAGCGGCGCTGACGGATTTTTCGATCGCGTTGGATTTTCCTTTGATCTGCCGGGGTTGGGGCGTCCGGTAAATGGGCAAAGCGTGGTTGAACGCACGTCGATAAAATTCCGCCCCGTTGAGTGGTGCGCTCAAGCACCGATTGAGTTGATCCTAGAGCTTAGGAAGTCATTGGATCTCGTTGAAATAGAATCGATTGTGATCGCCGGGTACGACTTTCTTGTCCGCGAGATCGGCGGTGGGCGGGATGATGCCGCCCAGAAGTGGGATCCGCAAACGCGGGAAACAGCCGATCACAGCCTGCCTTATTTGATCGCCGTTGCCCTCGTGGACGGCGAGGTGACGCTTGATAGTTTCGCGCTCGACAGAGTGCGCGATCCGGCCCTACGGCCGATCATGAATAAGATCCAGATTTTTGAGGCGCCCGCGACCCGCGATCTGCCGCCGACCCGCCAACCGGTTACCGTTAAAATTACGATGCGCAACGGCCATGTCATCGAAGAAGGCTGTGAATACCCGGTTGGTCATCCCCTGAACCCACCGGACATCGAGGCGGTCGACGAAAAATTCAAAAGGTTGTGCGCGGGTAAATTGGATAGCGTACAAACGGCTGAGATCAATACCGTCATCCGTGAGATAGAGGCGGCACCCGACCTTAGCGCGTTGACCGCAGCCTTCCGGGCGATCTCTACGTCCTGATCGCACTGACTCGGCGTTCCTTCAAATTGACATAAATCAAAGACGGCCAAATTGCCGTCTGTGAACCTTGACCGACAAACGCCGCATCGGCGCGAGCTTAATGTCGGACCGGGAAGGCGGGGTATTGCGCAAAATGAATTGGAAAATCGTAAATGGATCAAGCCGACTTAAAAGAAAATAGCACGACCGATGCCCCGTTGGGGGCGATGACCGGTGCGCGGTATATCGAAAGCCTGAAAGATGGCCGCGAAGTCTATATTGATGGCGAAAAAGTCGATGACGTCACCATTCACCCCGCGTTCAAGGACATGGTGGGGGAGATGGCGCGCCTTTATGACCTACAAAACACCGATCAATATCGCGATGAAATGACATATGTGGACCCGGAGTCGGGGGTCCGAACGAGTGTTTCCTGGATGCTGCCGCGCTCCGCCGAAGATTTGGCGATGAAGCGGCGCAACAGCGAGCTTTGGAGCCTACTGACTTGGGGGCAACTGGGTCGGAGCCATGATATTCTGGCACCATATATTATCGGCTCTCTGCATCGGAAGGAGATGTTCAGCGCGGTCAAAAATCCACATTGCGATTTCGGGGAGAACCTGGAGAACTATCATAAGCACTGTATGCAGAATGATTTGTTTCTGACCCATGCCCTCGGGGACCCCCAAGTCGATCGCTCGGAACAAACTCAAAATGAACAGCGGCAGGTCGCCGAAGACCTAGAGGTCGCGTTGCATGTGGTGGAAGAAACCAAGGACGGGGTCATAGTCTCGGGCGGCAAGCAGCTTTCGACTGCCGCGACCCATGCAAACGAATGTTACGTGTCGCTTTCCCAAACCTTCGCGCGTCGCAACGATCCTAACTGTGTCCTCGCCTTTTCAATTCCTCAGGGCACGCCGGGCTTAAAGGCTTTGGCCCGAGAACCGATTTCACGCTGGATCGGAAGTTGGGGGCATCCTTTCAAGATGCTCGACGAACAGGATTGTATGCTGTTTTTCGACCATGTGCTGGTGCCCTGGGACCGGTTGTTCATGCTCTATGATTCGTCGCCGATGGTCCGGATGCTGGAGAATGAGGGGGGCAGCATCAATTTCAACTTTCTGGGCTGGGCTAATCTGTGCCGGGCCTATGTCCGGATGCGCTTATTGACGGTCGTTGCCACGATGGTTGCCGAGGCGATCGGGGTCGTCCAGTACCGCGAGGTCGCGTCTAAGCTCGGTGAAATGGCAACCTACTGCGAAGTGTGGCGGCACGCCATGGAGGGGGTGGAGCACCAATCCGAACCCACACCGAGCGGCCAATGGAGTCTCGGCCATACCCGAGGCCTGCATATTTGGTTCGCCCAGACATCGTGGCGAATGACCGAAATACTTCGCGAGATCTGTGGCTCAGGCATAATTATGCAGCCGAGCGAGAAGGATCTCAGCAACCCCGAAATTCGCCAATATCTTGATAAATACATGCGCGGTAAGGACGTCGACGTCGAGTACAAATCGCGACTATTTCGGGTTGCGCATGACCTCGCGGCCTCATCTTTTGGAATGTGGCAGGATATTTACGAATATTGGCACGGCGGTGATCCCGCCAGAAATCGGATCAATCTGTTGCGGGGCTTCGACCAAGATGAGATGCGGGACATGATCCGGACTCTTGTCTCAAACCCGTTGCCCCATGGCGACGCTGTCTAATTTATTTTGGGGATCGAAAAATGGCAGAAATCGTATTTGGCGTTGGAACCTCTCACAGCCCGTTATTGGGTATGAAGCCTGAAGATTGGTCATTGCGGGCGGACGATGATCGTAAAAACCCAACCCATCCGTTCAGAGGCAAGGTTTACAATTTTGATGAATTGGTTGAATTGCGAAAAGGCGAAAACATCCAAGATCAGATCAAACTCGATGTGATCCGACAGCGCGATTTTACCAACCAAAAACAGCTGGATGTTTTGGGCGCGGAAATCGCTGACGCCAACCTCGATGTGCTGGTGATTTTCGGAGACGATCAGCGCGAAGTCTTGTTGAGTGACAATACACCGGCTTTCATGATTTTCACCGGTGAGTCTGTACCTTTTAAGCGGACCAGCGAAGAGCGCCTATCCGCGATGACCGAATCGATCCGGCGGGCCAACTGGGCGCGGATACCCGATCAGGACATGACATTGGATGGCACGCCTGATTTAGGTGATTACGTGACCCGTTCCGTGGTCGCGGACGGATTTGATGTTGCTGTCTCCGATCGGTTTATTCCGCGGCAGAAAGCCGAGGATGGAATAGGACACGCCTTCGGCTTTTATTATCATCGCCTGCTCGACGATTTGCGGGCGACACCTGGGATGAGGACGTTACCGATATTTATCA
>JAQCKY010000119.1 GCA_027592155.1 Pseudomonadota bacterium | reverse complement strand
GGCCGTGCCCGCCGCCAGCGCCATCGCGGCTAAGCTCAAAACGAAACTCTTCCTGTGTAACATTGCTACCTCCCTGGTAAGTCTGAATATTCAGGAACTACAATCCTTTCACGAAGCCGTGCAATGTTCAATCCGCGGGTTCGATCCCGCCAATTTGGATCATGACCATTGCTCACCATCGCGGAATATTCGATGATTAAAGTATGGTAGGATTGATCGACTATCCAGCGATTCGCGACCTCACCGACATCGAGACGATCGAGGAGATACCCTTCGAAGATCGGCTGTCGGCCGGGAGCGTCTACGATTACATCCAAGCGGGTGTTGCGCGGGATCCGGACAAGATCGCTCTTTACTTCCATCCCCATGGCGATCCCGACGAGACGCCGGAAGCCTATTCGTTCGAGACCCTCCGTGGCCAAATCAATCAGGCCGCCAACCTGTTCCACGAACTCGGGGTGGGGCCGGGAGACAAAGTTTCGTTTTTGCTGCCCAATATGCCGGCCCTGCATCCGGTAATCTGGGGTGCCATGGCGGCGGGGATTGCGTCGCCGGTCAACTGGATGCTGGAACCCGCTCATATTGCCGCCATAATCCGCGCGGTCGGCAGCAAGGTCTTGGTCGCTCTCGGTCCGGTAGAGGGCATTGGAATCTGGGATAAAGTAGAGGCAATTAGGAACGATCTTCCGAGCGTCGAGCATATTCTGAAGGTCACGACACTCGGCGATACGGCTCCAGATGAACAATCATTTGAACGCGCGTTGGAACGCCAGCCGGCCGGCGGTCTCAAATTCAAACGCGATATTGCCCTCGACGACATTGCCGTCTGCATGCATACGGGTGGCACGACGGGTGCCCCGAAAATTACCCGGAACACCCACCGGGGTGTCCTATACCAGAATTGGGCAGGCGCCATGGGTGCGGCGATGCAGCCCGACGATACGGTGTGGAATGCTGGGCCCAGCTTTCACATTGCCATCGTTACCGGCGGGGGGCTGAACCCCCTCGGCCTCGGCATGACGATGGTCAACCCCGGGCCCCTCGGTTTTCGGCACAAGGCCATGTTGCCCAATTATTGGAAGATGATGGCGCGTTACGGCATCACCCGGCTGTATGGGGTACCTACGATTCTGTCGTCCCTGGTGCATGTTGATACCGGCGGCGCGGATATGTCGCAGCTTCGTTTTTCCACATCGAGTTCCTCACCGCTCCCCCTGGAAGTCAGCCATGAATTGGAACGCCTGACGGGGCTGAAAATCGGACTGACTTGGGGGCTGACCGAAAGCACGGCATCGTTGACTTGTCATCCCCGCGACGGCGAAATCCGCCATGGGTCGAGCGGTCTCCGGCGGCCCTATACCCATATCCGCGCCGTCCGGACCGATGCCGATGGCAATATTTTGGGCGATTGTGCGCCCAATGAGATCGGCAGCTTCTATATCAAGGGGCCCGGTTTGATCCCCGGTTATCTCGATCCCCGTTTCGACGCGGGTGCCTTTACAGAAGACGGTTGGTTCAACACCGGTGATCTCGGGCGCATCGAGGAAGACGGCTATATCTGGGTTACCGGCCGTTCCAAAGATCTGATTATTCGGGGTGGGCACAATATCGATCCGCGCCTGATCGAGGAGCCGCTTTACGAGCATCCCGCGGTCGAACTCGCGGGCGCCGTCGGCAGTCCCGATCCCCGTGTTGGGGAACTGCCCGTCGCGTACGTACAGCTCAAAGCGGGCGCGTCGGTGGGTGACGATGAACTGATGGAATTTGTCCGCCCCCGGATTGCCGAACGGGCTGGGGTTCCGGTGGATATTTTCGTCATCGACGAGATGCCGCTGACGGGGGTTGGGAAAGTCGTCAAGCAGGCCCTCCGCCGCGACGCAGCACGGCGTGCCTTTGAGAAACTAATTCAGCCGTTGCTGCCTGGTGGGATCGCGCTTGAGATCTTCGTCGAGGATGATCCGGCCCATGGGACTGTGGTCCGGGTCGGTCTGGAGGGTGAGGAAAGCTCTCGGGACAATCTGGAGACCAGCTTGCGAGAGGCTTTAAAGTCATACACTTACCGCTATGAGATCGTTTGGCGCTAAATTTTCTTCGAATAGGTCGCCGCCTGCTGACCGGCGATCCGGCCCGAGGCCATCGCCCAGGCGAGGGCATAACCATGACCGCCCATGAAGCTGATCAGGCGCGCATTCACACCCGCGCCGTAGAGGCCCCGGATTGGCGGGCCGTCCTCGGAGAGCACGTTCATCCGCTGATTGGTCGACAGACCGCCGCCGGAATTGGCAAGGACCCGGCGCATCGGACCGAGGATATGAAGCGCGCCGTTCGGCGTTGATCCCATGGCAGTTCGAAGGGAGGTTGCGGTGCATCCGATTTGTTTCGCGGCGCCTTCCAGGCTGTCCGTCTCGGCGTGCCAGTCCCAGGCATTGCAATCTTCGAGATAGGCATATCCGACCCGGGGGGCGGTGCCGATGAAAGGCTTGCCGGTAAGGGCCCAACCGTCGCGGCCGGGGCCATGATCGTCGCTGCTTTTTGCCAAGTTTTCGGCGGTTGCTTGATCGATGACGATGTAGAAATCCGCCGCGCGGTCTTCGAAATCCGGCAATTCGATCGATTGTCCCAACTCTGTTTTCACCCGCTCTCCGGTGCCGGTCACCAGGACCGCGCCGGCGTTAATCAGTCCGGGGGAAGGCTCGACAAACGGCCATTCCTTAAAGCGTAGATGAGGGGTGTTGACCTGTTGCATATTGCGGGTGCGCGCACCGATCCGCATCGCCATGCGGTGCCCGTCGCCGGTCGCGAAATCTCGGATCGGCTCGGCCAGTCCGGCCTTGGGGGCAACTTGCGCCACGAAGGCGTGGTTAGCGCTGTAGTCGCCGGCGGCAAGTACGACGGCATGCGCGCGAATGCGTTTGTCTCCGGCCTGAACCCCGGCAATTTGGCCTTTATGGTCTAGGATGAGATCGCCGCCCGCGACGCCGGTCTCGAGCCGGGCGCCGCTTTTCTCACAAGCCTCGATGAGCAGGGCCACCAGGCGGCGGCAATCAGGTTGAATGACATGAACCCGGGGCATGCCGTGCGGTCCTTCCGGGTGAGGTCCGGAGAACTCCAGGCCAAGACCCACGAGGGTATCGATTTCCTTGGAACATTCCTGGATCATGAATTTGGTTGCCGGTACGTCTATCGTGACGCCCGCTTTTTCCCCCATCGCCATGATATCGGCCAGATGGCGCGCATGGCTGTCCTTCAGACCGGCACACTTTTGCACGGATGTCCCCGAGGCGGTCATGATGCCGATCGACATCTGGGTCTTGCCGCCCAGGGCGGGCATTTTTTCCAACAGCAAGGTGGAGGCACCGGCTTCTGCCGCCGCTAGAGCGGCCCGCAGCCCCGCGCCGCCACCGCCGAGAACGACCACTTCGGCTTCTTCATCCCAGGACGGATCTGACATTTGGATATCTTCCTGTTTTTGCGCAATTTGAGGACCAACCTATCCTACCGATCACGCCGGGAAAACCTTGGAAGAAGCATTTAATGTGCTGGACCTATCGGTCCGCAAAAAATACGTTTCTGGCATGCATAACCGGTAGGGCAGAATGGACAAGATTCAAGCGAACATTGAAATGGCTCTCGAGGGTATCGCCGATGGATCGGTGATCCTCATCGGCGGCTTCGGCAATGCGGGAGAACCGATCGCCCTGTTGAATGCCCTGGCGGATAAAAAGCCCAAAGACCTTACTGTAGTGACCAACAATGCCGGGTCGGGTGAAGAGGGCATCGGGCGTCTCCTCTCTGAGGGCTGCGTGCGGAAAGCCGTTTGCTCCTTTCCCAGGGTTGAAGGATCCGTTGCGTTCGAAAAGCTTTATGAAGCGGGCAAACTGGAATTGGAGTTGGTTCCGCAAGGCACGATTGCCGAGCGGGTCCGGTCCGCCGGCGCGGGTATCCCGGGGTTTTATACCCGCACATCCTTTGGGACTGAGTTGGGCGAAGGCAAGGAAGTGCGGGAATTCGACGGTGTGCCGTATGTATTCGAGGAGGCAATTTATGGCGATGTGGCGCTGGTAAAAGCGCATCGCGGCGACCGTTGGGGTAATCTGACTTATTTGAAGTCGGCGCGAAATTTTAATCCGGTGATGGCGATGGGGGCGACCGTAACCGTCGCTCAGGTCTCCGAGGTCGCAGAACTCGGCGACATCGATCCGGAACATGTGATCACACCAAGCATATTTGTCGACCGGGTGGTCAAGGTGGAGGAATAGTCATGGTTCAAGCTTTAACGCGCGATCAGATGTGCTGGCGGGTGGCTCATGATTTCGACGAAGGCACTTATGTCAATTTGGGTGTCGGCCTGCCGCTCGGCGTGCTGGCCCATTCTCCGGCCGACCGGGAGATCATCTATCATTCCGAAAACGGTATTTTGGGGATGGAGCCTCTGGAGGAAAGCGACGAGCCGGACGCGAACCTCATCAATGCCGGAAAACGGCCGGTAAAGCTGATGAAAGGCGGATCCTATTTTCATCATGCCGACTCGTTCCTGATGATCCGGGGCGGTCACATCGATGTCTGCGTGCTCGGCGCTTATGAAATCTCGGAAAAAGGCGATCTTGCCAATTGGCGGTTGCCGAAATCCAAGGGCGCACCCGCTGTTGGTGGCGCGATGGACCTCGCCTATGGCGCCAAGAAGCTCTACGTGCTGACCGATCATAATGCCAAGGACGGCTCGCCCAAGATCGTCAAGGAGTGCACACTCCCGCTGACCGGCGTCACTTGCGTCGACCGTATTTTTACCGATCTCGCGGTCATCGATGTCACCGATGAGGGGCTTCTGGTCCGGGAAATGATCGATGGATTGGAATTCGACGAATTGCAAAATCGAACGGGTGCACCGTTGCGGCTGGCCAACGACTGGCAGAGCCTTTCTGTACCCCAACTGGCGGAGGCCTAGATATGGCGAACCTAAACGACTCCTTGATTGCCGATCCGGGGCCCGAGGCGGTTTTTCGAGACGGCCTTACATCCGGGAAGTTCATCATTCAAAAGTGCGGAGACTGTGACAGCCACATCTTCTATCCCCGGGCAATGTGCCCGGAGTGCGGATCGATCAAACTCACCTCCCTGGAAGCATCGGGGCAGGGCACGGTCTATTCGACATCGGTTGTCCGCAACCGGCCCGAACAGGGCGGCAATTTTAATATTGCGATTGTCGAGCTCGCCGAAGGGCCGCGCCTGATGACGCGGGTTCAGGATATCGAGCCGGACCAGGTTCAGATCGGTATGGCCGTTGAGGCTTTTATCGGTGCAATCGATGATACGCCGGTGGTTCTGTTCCGCCCGGCGGAGGGGTAAGAAGATGGCACATGATCTTAGAGGCGCGGCGGCAGTGGTCGGTGTCGGGCTCACCCCTTTCGGCAATTTGCCCGGTAAGACACCTTTCGAGGTGACGGCCGAGGCGATCCATAACGCCCTGGCGGATGCCGGGCTCAAAAAAGATCAGGTCGACGGGTTCTTCACCTCCGGCATGGGGCATGTATTTCACGGGCTTCAGGCGGTCGAGTATTTCGGATTAAACCCGAAGGTTGTCGACAGCACCAATATCGGCGGCTCGTCGTTCGTCAATTGTCTGCAATCGGCGGCGATGGCGATCAAGACCGGTGCCTGTGAGGTCGCGTTGATTGCCTATGGCAGCACGGCGCGGTCCAATCCCCGGGGTGGGCCGGGCGGCGGCAGTGGCCCAAACGCCTATAACCCCCACGAATCCGAGTATAAACCCCGCAATCCGGTGGTATCCTATGCCTTGGCGGCGGCGCGGCACATGCATGAATACGGCACGACCCGTGAGCATTTGGCGGAGGTCGCCGTGGCGGCACGGCGTTGGGCGCAGAAGAATCCCCGCGCCGAGATGCGCGATCCGCTCAGCGTCGAAGACGTCCTGAATTCCCGGATGATCTGCGATCCTTTCACCAAATTGGATTGCTGCTTGGTGTCCGACGGCGGTGCGGCAGCGATTTTGGTTTCCGCCGAGCGGGCCAAGGATTTCCCCGCCAAGCCGGTCTATTTGCTGGGGGTCGGCTCCGCGATCACCCACGAGCAAATCGCCCAGATGCCCGATCTCACCGTCACAGCCGCGGCGCAGTCCGGGCCGCGCGCGTTCGAGATGGCGGGGGTGGGCCGATGTTGATGTCATTGAGTTCTATGACGCCTTTACGATCAACACGATCCTGTTTCTGGAAGATCTCGGCTTTTGTCCCAAGGGTGAAGGCGGGCGCTTCGTTGCGGACGGCCATATCGGTCCCGGTGGCAGCCATCCGGTGAACACCAATGGCGGCGGCCTCAGCTGCGTCCACCCCGGCATGTACGGCATGTTCGTACAAATCGAAGCGGTCGAACAGTTGCGCGGCGATTGCGGAGAACGCCAGATCGAAGGCGCCGAACTGGCGCTGGCCAACGGAAACGGCGGTAAGCTATCGAGTCAGGTGACGGCGATCTTCGGGACCGAAAGTACTCTCTAATCTGCTGCAAGATGGAAGGGTTTGAAAAGAATGATACGCCTTGTATTGGGGTTGTCATTACTTTTCGCGTTTTCAGAAGCTGCCGTTAGTGCGGAGATAAAAGTTGTTGAAACTCGGTTCGTCGTCAGACTCGTGAATGGTGACGGTTCAAGCCTAGCGAGGGAAACCAATAAGGTTCCTCTGGTTCCCAACAGAATCTGTTACGGCTGGGAAATGCGTCTCGACACGCAGGAACATCTC
>JAQCKY010000118.1 GCA_027592155.1 Pseudomonadota bacterium | reverse complement strand
TCAAGATCGCGCACCAGATCGCCAAACCCGAGGAAGCACAGCCCTTCTGATGTCGCCGCGATTAAAACCCGCCCCAAGGCGCAACGCGCGGTGCTGTATCCGATATCGGCCTTGTTCACCACGCCCTCACCCTACCCGGTGAAGCCGTCCGCCATTGGTATTTAACCAGCGACGGCTCGCTTCGACGTCAACATCCAGGCTGGAAACCACGTTCCAGAATTCGCGGCTGTGATTGTGATGAACAAGGTGAGCGGCCTCATGGGCGACGACATAGTCCAGGACCCAATCCGGTGCCATAACCAGCCGCCAGGAAAACGACAAATTTCCATTGGTCGCGCAGGACCCCCAGCGGGAACGGGTATCGCGGATGGAAATTTTTCCGCCCCGCCGGTCGAGACGCCAAGCCAATGCATGTGCGCGCGGCGAAATTTCTTGGCGCGCCCGTTCCTTGAGCCAATCGGTGATCCGCCGGGAAAGATGCTCGGGCCGCCCCGTAACAAATATCTCGTCTCCGGTGATAGTTGGCGCCCCGCGGCCAAGCCCATCATGACGAATGACATAGTTCTGACCCAGTATCGTAATTTCCGCCCCATCCCGGAGGATTGTCCGCCCGGGTAGTTTGGCAAGCCGTTCGACGATCCAAGATCCTCGATCGCGGATGAAATCGGCAGCTTCGGACGCGGCGGCCCGGCTCGGTAGAGTGACCGAAACACCATCGGTTTCCGGATCGATGCGGAGGATAATCCGCCGCGCCTTACGATGGCGTTTAACCGCAACCGGAATCTGTTGATCGGCCATATGGAGGAACCAATCAACGCCCTTCGTATCACCAGGCGCCTTTATCAGCATCGGCGATTCCGCCGTCGCGGGAATGAGCGTCCCGGCCATCAGGCGGTTGGATCCTCGGCCGGCCACTCGGTGATATAATCTTCTAGGTCGATGGCCTCATCTTCGAGAACCACACGGCCACGGACGGAAACACCGGCTTGATGAACGGTATCGGGATCCCCCGAGACAAGCGGGTGCCACCATTTGAGATCCTTACCTTCCCCCACCAACCGGTACGCACAGGTCGGCGGCAGCCAGCGCACGGTTTTCATGCTTTGAATTGTCAGCTCGACACAATCCGGCACACGGAAGGTGCGGTTTACGTAATCCGTGCAATAGCAACTATTGAGGTCAAGCAACCGGCAGGCGACATTGGTGTAGGAAAGCTCTCCGGTATCGGCTTCTTCGAGTTTGTGCAGACAGCAACGCCCGCACCCGTCGCAGAGCGATTCCCATTCATCGAGCGACATCTCATCCAGCGTCTTGCTGCGCCAGAACGGCTCGCTATTTTTGTCGATTGCTTTTTCGTCCGCCAAGGCAGTGGTCTCCGGGGTAGGCCAAGCTTGGTTCTAACCGGTTCGGCGCGGGGGCGCCAGAAAATGCGGCACGGTTTCAGCCACTGTTCTACTTCGCGTTCAAAGCATCCTTAAGGCGCAAGGCAATGAGGTCGGCATCCAAATTCTGGCGGAAGAAGCTTTTATATTTACCGTCCGGCCCCATCAGATAGGTAATCGCCGAGTGATCCATCAGATAGTCCTCCGGATCGTTAGCGTCTTCTTTAATCTTCGCGGAATAAATTTTATAGGCGTCGGCTGCTCTCTTGAGCTGCTCTGCGGAGCCTGTCAGTCCGATCAGGCTTTTGTGAAAATGCTCGACATACATCGCCATTTGTTCCGGCGTATCGCGCAAGGCATCAACAGTAACAAAAAGAGGCTGCACTTTCTCCGCGTCCTTGCCGATCAACTCAAGGGCCTGGGTGATTGCCGTGAGGTTGGTGGGGCAAACATCGGGACAATAGGTATAGCCGAAGAAAACGAGCAGATGTTTACCCAAAAAATCTTTGTTCGTGACCGTCCGACCGGTGTGATCAACCAGTGTAAAGGGGCCGCCGATATTGGGTTTGCCGGGAGAGGCCGCATCCCGGGAAATCGTCCGCACCACAATCTCATCGCTCGACTTATTAGAGAGCTGCAAAGCCACACCAATCGCCACGACGAGGATGGTGACACCGAGATAGAGTAATACGCGTTTCATGGGCATTGGGAGGATGCCTTTCGCAGCCACTCGGCCCTATCTATCAGCCGGGATGGGACAGCAGCAAGAATTCTTTCGGTCACGATCGGGTGAAACCGATAATCTCGGCTTCGTTGAAATTGTTGACGGCTAACCGGACTAACCTCATTTTAAGAGAATGTTCCAGCTTCCGCTTCTTGGCAGCGCGGGGAGTATTGACCCTCTCGTGCTCATCGTAACCGCCTTAATCGGCGAATTTGTAATTGGGCAGTTCGCCAGAATCAACGCCAGTCGCGGTCATCCGGCGAACCTGCTTGCCGGGCTCGTCGGCTGGTTTGACCATAAGTTAAACCGTCCTACCCGCTCCCAACTGGATCGGGCCGTTCGTGGAACGCTGACCCTCATCATCATCCTTATCCTCTCAAGCGCCGTCGGTTGGGCGATCATGCGGGCCGGACAGATTTGGTCCCGTGGATGGATCGTCGAATTAGTCCTTCTGGTCATCGTCTTGGGCCAAGGACAGTCGGTGAGATTTCTCCGAACCGTTGGAGGACATGTTCAACGAGGAAACATGGCCACCGCGCGCGCGCACGTTGCCAGAATTACAGGGGTGGTCTCAGAGCTGCCGGACGAACATGCCATTGTCCGTTCGGCCTTAGAATGGAGCACAACGCGCATCGTCGACGCCGCCCTGGGTCCCATCATTTGGTATGCGCTGTTGGGACCAATCGGCCTGATGATCTATCTCGCCGCGCGCATTATGGCTCAGACAATTGGATATGATCGACCAAGTCATCAGGCCTTTGGCTTTTCCGCAAAAATCCTCGACGGAATTCTGAATTTCATTCCGATCTGGCTCGGCGGATTGTTTCTCGCGATCGCCAGTCTTTTTGTCGGGGCAACGAACCCCCGGCGTTGCTTAACGACTATGTCAAAATACGCTTCATCCCATCCACTGGGGCCGGGCGGAAGAACGATTGCGGCGATGGCCGGGGCTCTGACGGTTTCGCTGGGTGGGCCCGTAAAACGCGACGGCAAAACGCTGGACGCACCCTGGCTCGGGGAGGGAACGGCCCGGGCCGTCGCTCATGACCTCCGGCGGGCATCCTATATGCTGATCGTGGCCGGCCTTATCATACTCATTTGGCTTGCCGCCCTGGCGATAATTCGCATCGCCTAAAGCGGATTACCGGCCAAACCCTCGAAGCAATCCTTTCAGAATATCTTCCGGCTTCTGAGAAGCCGGTTGTTGTTTCTGATCCTCCGGCAAGGGTGGCGGAGGTGCCAGCCCACCTGACGATGGTGCGGTTTGCTGTTGCGCTGGCGCGGTTTGGGTTTGACCACCGCCGAGAAGTCCTTTCAGCAGATTTTTCGCACCCTTCTTGGTAAATATATCCGTCGGGATCGGCAGACCGCCCTTCGGTAGCGAAAAATTGACCTTCGGCGCGTCCAAGGGGCCACGAGCCGTAAACGGTACTTTCAAGATACCCTTTGTCACCAGCAAATTTTGGGCAACTTGCATTTCCCCGGCAGTATCGATCACCCAGTTCGGCAAATCGACGGTGCCGCGCGCATCACCGTTGCCCAGAGTTGAAGCCAGTTTGAAATCTGAAAACGATGCCACACCGTTGCGGATCACAAAGGTTCCGCCAAGATCGGCGAGGCCGCGCTTTTGAGTACGCCCACCCGCTAACGCCCCGAAGACTTGGTTCAGGCCGCCGACAAGCGCATAGAGCGGCTGTAACAAAAGCCCCGTACCCGAACCGCTGACGTCGAGACCGTTAACCTGCAAAGAACCGTTACCGTTGAGGGCCGAGATCAAACGCGCGACCGAACCGCCCGTGCTTGTAACATCCAGATCCAAATTGACCTTGCCGGCACCCACCGAGGACTGACCGGCCGCCTTTGCGGCGCGGGCGGCATCCAGGTTTTTGACCGATACCTTCGACGCAATGCGGCTATTGCTGCCGCCCTCCGTCACTTGGGCGCTGCCCGTCAGGGCGCCCCCGAAAACAGTTCCCGTTAGCTGACGTGTCGACAGCACACCGTTGGATAAGGTGCCGCTGATGACCGATTGATCGACCTTAATCGTATCGAAGCTTATCGCCGTCGAGGTGATCTTGAAATCAGCATCTAGCGACCGCATGACAGACAGATCGATCGGTTCCGTCGGCCAGCGGCCATCCGCGCCTGTGGCAATTTGATGGATAAAATTCGACAACGGCATCCCTGGTCGCCAGGCCGCCGGAATAACGCGCGGAGTGTCCAAACCGGGCCCTAAACCAGATCGGCGTTTCGCCGGCAAAAAGTCATCAATTCGGAACGCATTTGTCGATAGCGTAAGGTCCACCTTAGGCCGCGGGCCCGTCATATCGGCTTTGACGCGCCCTTTGGCGGCGAGAGGGCCGACCGTCGCAATCAGGTTCGAGACCGTCACGGCCTTAAGGTCCGCGGACAACCGGCCGGCAATATTAAGACCGCCAAAGTTCGCCCTATTTGGCCGATAATCGACGCCGGCCAGGCGGGCCAGACGAACCACATTCGGATGCATAAATTTAAACTCGGCATCAACCGCGGGCGACAAACTGAGGGGCACGATCTCGCCATCCAGATTCAATCGGCCCCCGGCAGCCCGCAACTCGGTCGTGGTTTGAAGTTTATCCAGGAGGCGCCCATCGAGCTGGCTGGTGATCTCGACCGATCCCAATTGTTTTGCCGGAAACGGCAGTGCGATGCCCGCCATTTTCACCAGACGAGAAAGATCTTTGCCGCGCACATCGATCTTCAGTCCCTTAACCGTAGGATCGATGGGCCCCTGCGTATTCAGAAACCCGGAAAAATTGCCGCCAACCTTCAGGGCCAACCCGGCAAAGTCATCGGCCGAGAAGTTGCGGAGCGCCAAAGCCCCATTAAATAACGTCGCATCCAGCGCCAAATTACGAACCGGGGTATCCCGCAAGGTGAGCCGGCCGACCGATGCCTTTATGTTGGCGTCGAAACGACCGAGTGCCGAAAGTGCCGCGAAGGGATCGGGTTGAGATGCAGGCATCGGCTGCCCGGAAGAAGCAGTCGTTCCCGTTGTTTCTTTCGCACCGGCTTTATCCGCAGGCGCCGCACTGGGCAGATATCCATCCAGATTGATGCTATCGACGACCAGATTAATACCCAGAGCCGGGCGGTCCCGAAGGGCGATCGTCGCGGCGCCGTTGATCCGGGTATTATCGAGTTGAACGGCAATTTCATTCAAGCGTATATTTTTGGCGTCAGCCACCACTTTACCGGCAAGTTTCAACTTGCGGAGCCGTTCAGGAGCAACGGCGACATCCGGCGCACCGGCCCATTTCAACATCGCGCGCAAATCGTTGGTCGTCATATCGATATTGCCCTCGAACGCCGGCCCATTGGGGCCCACCGCGGCAAAACCGAACACCGCAAAGTCCGATCCACCCGGCAGCAATGCTGATAATTGATTGAGCGTAATCTCTCCGTTCGAGAGCGACGCGCTGAATTTCCCCTGACGAATTAGCGCTTTGCGAAAGGTAATGGCTTCGACGCCGATATCGAGCTCAGCATTGATGTTTTTGGGGAATTCAACCGCAGCCGGTGAGTTTGCACCGGCAGGCACGGCCTTCGGGGACGGCGCCGGGCCAATTTTTTTAACATCTGTATTCTTAGGTGCGGCGGGCTTCGCGGCAGCGGTAAGCTGGGCATCCAGGTCCAATTGGCTGAATTGCAATTCGGCTTTTGTGCTGATCGTATCGGCCAAAGTAACCGTTACCTTTCCGGTCCCTTTTGTGTCTCCAAGATTTACCGCAATCGAGGTCACCTCGGCGGATTTTTGATTTGCTTGAATGTCGGCTGTTAACCCGAACGGCCGCTGCAATAGAGGCAGGCCGCCGGCGCCCTTTGAGAGGCTCTCAAGGAACGAGCCAAGATCCGCGCCCTTGACCGTCAGCTTTCCTTTAAAACGTGGCGCGTCCTTCAGACTTGCCACGCTCCCGCTCAAACGCGCTTTAACGTCACCGGGGGCGACGCCGATCTCAACAGACATCGGAACCGTCCGTCCATGAACGATGTTCCCCATGGAAACATCGAAACTGATCGGGAACCCCCGAACCACTGCCGTGCCGTCGGTTTCCATCGGACCGTTGAGGGAAGCCGCGGCAAAACGGCTATTGAGCTTTTCAACACGCTCCTCCGTGCCCGCCGGACTATCCCGGTAAACGAGGGTACCGTTTTCGATGACGAGATCGTCGATCCGAATGGCCCCCGCCGCGCCGCTCGTCCCGTCGGAAGGTGCAGCACCACCGGCATCTCCGGATTCCGACGCAGGCGCGGCACCTTTGGGCGTAAACACCAGGTTCGTTTTCCCGTCCGCCATCTTTTCGATATTAATGACGGGGTCGACCAGCTTGATTGATTGGAATTGGACCGATCCACCGAGCAGCGGCAGCAAAGCCACCCGAACCTCCAATGATTCGAGAGAGACCATGTCGGCAGTGGCCGCACCCTCGACATTAGCAATCCGCACCTTTTCTGCGCGGACCGTAGGCACGGGAAAGACCGAGATCTTTATATCCCCGAGAATCTCAAGATTTCTCCCCGTCGCGGACATCGCGCGATCCGAGATCTCGCCCTTATAGCCGTTCCAATCGACAAAATTGGGCGCGACAAGAACGAAAACCACGGCGGCAATCAACAA
>JAQCKY010000117.1 GCA_027592155.1 Pseudomonadota bacterium | reverse complement strand
CTTGTCGCGATCGTCATCTTCATGGGGGTCTATCCAATACCCTTCCTGGATGTGATGCATACGTCGGTCGAAAACATTGTTGAACGCTATCAATCGGCCCTCGCCGCAGCCGAGACTATTTCCGTGGTCGCTAAGTAAAATGGGACAGTAAGAGACTATGCCTGTAGCCGCATTTCCCGATCTGATCCCGGCCATACCGGAGATATATCTCGCCGTTTCGGCGATGATTTTGCTGATGCTCGGCGTCTACTCGACCGGCAAGCAGACGGTGCGAACCGTCTCCTATCTCAGCACCGCAGCGCTATTCTTTGCCATTCCGCTGACCGTCATGGTGACCGATGGCCGAATGGTGACCTTCGGCGGTCTGTTCGTCACCGATAGCTTCGCCGTATACGCCAAAATTCTGGTTCTGGTATCGGCCGGCGCGGCGATTGTTATGGCGCAGGACTATTTGGAACGCCAGGATATCGCGCGCTTCGAGTTCCCGGTTCTGGTCGTGTTGGCGTCCCTTGGGATGCTGATGATGATCTCCGCCAATGATCTCATGTCGCTCTATCTGGGGCTGGAATTGCAAAGTCTGGCGCTCTACGTCATTGCGTCTTTCCAGCGGGATAGCATTCGCTCGGCGGAAGCGGGGTTGAAGTATTTTGTCCTGGGGGCCTTGGCGTCCGGCATTCTGCTCTATGGCATGTCGCTGATTTACGGATTTGCCGGTACCACCAACTTCGATTCTCTGGCGGAAGTCTTTAAAGCTGTAAACGGCACGGAACCGCATCTCGGGGTTATCGTCGGCATCGTGTTCATCATCGCCGGTCTGGCCTTCAAAGTTTCGGCGGTACCGTTCCACATGTGGACACCGGATGTTTACGAGGGGGCGCCGACGCCGGTAACCGCACTGTTCGCCGTTGCCCCCAAGATCGCCGCCATGGCGCTTTTTGCACGTGTCCTCGTGGGGCCCTTTGGCGATCTGGCCGGTGAATGGCAACAGATCATCATCTTTATCTCGATTGCCTCAATGGCGCTGGGTGCGTTTGCCGCCATCAATCAAAACAACATCAAACGCCTGATGGCCTATAGTTCAATCGGCCATATGGGATATGCCTTGATCGGTCTTGCCGCCGCGGGTAGTGCCGTCAGTGCCGAGGTGCGGGCAGCCGGAATTCAAGGGCTTCTGATTTATCTCGCTATTTATATGTTCATGAATATCGGCACTTTTGCCTGCATCCTTTTGATGCGGCGGCAAGGCCGGATGCTGGAAGGCATCGATGACCTCGCAGGATTATCCAAATCCAATCCGGTGATGGCCATGGTCCTGGCCGTGTTCATGTTTTCGATGGCCGGCATTCCGCCGCTCGCCGGGTTCTTCGGGAAATTTTACATCTTTGCCGCTGCGATCGAAGCCGACCTCTTTGCCTTGGCGATCATCGGCGTTCTGGCAAGTGTCGTCGCCGCGTTTTATTACCTGCGCATCATCAAGGTGATGTATTTCGATTCATCCGAAGAAGAATTCGACCGCCCGGTCAGCCGGGATATGAAGTCTATCCTGGTGATCACCGGTGTCGTTGTCATCCTGTTCTTTATCTATCCGGACCCGGTCCTTAACGGCGCCGAACTCGCGACTTCCGCTTTATTTCCACAATGAGCCGACGGCCCCGATTACCGGACCAGTTCCAACTGAGGGAACTGGAAACGGTCGGCAGTACCAATGACGAAGCCAAAAGGATGGCGACGGAGGAGGGGGCTCCCGACGGGATGGTAATCTGGGCCCATGAACAGACCGCCGGGAAAGGACGCCGCGCGCGAAATTGGGTTTCCAAACCCGGCAACCTCTATTCCAGTGTTTTGCTCCGGCCGAATATATCGGCGGAATGCGCGGGACAAATTGGCTTCCTAACCTGCCTCGCCGTCTATGACGCCGTAGCACAGCATGCCGGCGGAAAGGCTGATATTCATTGCAAATGGCCGAATGACGTTCTGCTCAACGGCAAAAAGATATCGGGCATCCTGATCGAGGCGGCATCCCTGCCAAATGCGAAGTTGGACTGGCTGGTAATCGGTTGCGGGATTAATCTCATCCATTATCCTGGCGACACCAATTATCCCGCGACCTCGGTCTTAGAGGAATGCGGGAGCGCGCCGACGGTGGCCGAAATGCTGGAGAATTATACCCAAACGCTGTGCGACTGGCTGCGGATCTGGCAGACGAGCGGTTTTGCACCGGTGAGACAAGCTTGGCTAAACCGTGCATCTGGTCTTGGGGAGAAAATAAAGGTGCAATTGGACAAAGAAACCCTCGAAGGAATATTTTCTAAGATGGATGATGACGGCGCTCTAATACTTGATACGGCCAATGGGGTTCGCAAAATTACCACCGGGGACATCTATGCACCCGCCGCAGCCATCGGGGAATAGGGCATGTTACTCGCGATAGATTCCGGCAATACCAATGTCGTCTTTGCTGTTTTCGGCGATGACGGCAAGAAGCAGGGGGAGTGGCGCGCCGCAACGGAGGCAAACCGCACCGCCGACGAATTCGGCGCTTGGCTTGAGCAATTGATGGCCCGAGACGGTGTGACGCCGGGCGATATCGATGCTGCGATTGTGGCAACCGTGGTCCCCGATAATCTCATGCATCTCCAAACCCTCTGCAGTAAATATTTTGACTGCGATCCGCTTGTCGTCGGGAGCCCGGATATCAATCTCGGCATCGCCATCAATGTCGATCATCCAGATGAGGTCGGTGCCGACCGCCTGTGTGACGCGGTTGCCGCCCATGCCAGTTATGACGGCCCGCTTTTGATCCTGGATTTCGGCACGGCGACTACTTTCGACGTGGTTAGTGCCGATGGCAGTTATGAGGGTGGTGTCATCTGTCCGGGGATCAATCTATCGCTCGATGCTCTGCACAGCGCGGCCGCTCAGTTGCCGAGGGTTGCCGTGGCTCAGCCGCCGACGGTGATCGGTCGAAGCACAATCGGACAGATGCAATCCGGAATCTTTTATGGCCACGTCACCATGATCGAGGGCATGACCAAGAGAATCTGCGAAGAGTTCGGCCACGATCTGACGGTGATCGCGACGGGTGGTCTCGCCGGTGCCTTTTCCAGTGCCACAGGGTCAATCCATCATGCGGATCCGGATTTGACGTTGCGCGGTCTGCTCATCATCCATCAGCTCAATCAAACTAAATGACGGCGGCCAAATCTGAGCTTCTCTTTGCTCCCCTCGGCGGTACCGAGGAGATTGGAATGAACGTCAATCTCTATGGTTACGGTCTTCCCGACGCCCACGACTGGCTGATGGTCGATTTCGGTATCACCTTTGGCGATGACAGCACGCCGGGTGTCGATGTCATTTGCCCCGATCCTCAATTCATTCAAGAGCGCCGCGATCAACTCGCGGGGCTTGTTCTGACCCATGGGCATGAAGATCATCTGGGCGCGGTGCCGTATCTTTGGGACCGGCTTCGGTGCCCGATTTACGCGACGCCGTTCACGGCAGC
Organism: Pseudomonadota bacterium; assembly: GCA_027592155.1. Classification (GTDB taxonomy): domain Bacteria; phylum Pseudomonadota; class Alphaproteobacteria; order Rhodospirillales; family UBA2165; genus JAQCKY01. The sequence goes on along the minus strand of JAQCKY010000117.1, from coordinate 3,273 downwards.
GCTGCTCCGCCGCAAACTTGAGATGGACGGTTTGCTGAATGAAATCGATATTACCGTCGTCCCCCTCGGCGGAAAATTTGAGGTCGGGCCGTTTTCGTTGGAACTGATTACGCTGACCCATTCCATGCCGGAGCCGAATGCCATCGTCATTCGAACCCCGCTCGGTACCATCCTTCATACCGGTGATTGGAAATTCGATCCCGACCCCGTGGTTGGCGAAGTGGCGGACGAAAAAGCGCTGGAGGCGCTTGGCGACGAAGGCGTGTTGGCCTGTGTCGGCGATTCAACAAACGTATTCGTTCCGGGAACGACACCGTCCGAAGCCGCGTTGCTGGATAACCTTACCGAGGTCATCGGTGAATGTTCGGGCCGGGTGGCGGTTTGCTGCTTCGCTTCCAACGTCGCCAGGTTGCAGACCATCTTTGAGGCCGCGACCGCAAATGGGCGGGCGGTTGCGATGGTGGGGCGTTCGCTCTGGCGAATGAACGGCGCCGCTCGGGAAACCGGCTACCTTACCGATCTTCCACCCTTTCTGGAGGCCGAGGACGCGGCCCATCTGGCCAAGGACGAGGTGCTATATATCTGCACCGGAAGCCAAGGGGAATCCCGCGCCGCCCTGTCCCGTATCGCGACCGGCAACCACCGCGATCTTTCCTTGGAAAGCGGCGATATGGTGATCTTTTCGTCGCGGCGAATTCCCGGCAATGAGCTGGCGATCTCCAATATTCAAAATCGGCTAGTGCAAAACGGCGTTAGGGTCATCACCGACGAAACCCATTTTGTCCATGTCTCAGGACATCCGGCGCGCGACGAATTGATTCGCATGTACCAGCATCTCCGTCCCACAATCGCCATTCCGGTCCATGGAGAGCAGCGCCATCTTATGCATCACACCGAACTCGCTCGCGAATGCCAGGTGCCCCAAACGGTCCTCGTCGAAAATGGTTCCGTCGTACGGTTGGCCCCGGGCAATGCCAGGATCATCGATGAGGTGCCGGTCGGCCGTTTTGCCTTGGATGGCCATCGCCTGATCCCCTTTGACGGGGATGCCATGCGCGAGAGAACCCGGGTTGGGCTCAATGGCTCCGTGGTGATCACACTGGTTGTCGATAAGGAGGGTATGCCCTATGGCGATCTCATGATGACCAGCTATGGTGTGATCGATAGGGAGGAGGAGTCCTACGTCGTGGAAGAAGTATCTCAGGAGATCGAGGATGCCCTCGCGGCGCTCTCGCACAAACGATCCCGCGACGATGATGCTGTTCAGGAAACGGCTCGGATCGCGGCACGCCGCTATTTTCAATCGGCTCACCGCAAGAAGCCGTTGACCGCAATTCACTTGATGAGGATTTAGCCCAATGGGGCCGGTTACGGGGTTTGCCGTTTATTTCATTCTTTGGTGGCTCACCCTGTTCATGGTTCTGCCCTTTGGTGTTCGGGCGCAAGGCGATGTCAGCGAAGGGCATGAGGCCGGGGCCCCGGCGAGACCTCGTATTATTATTAAGATGCTTATCACGACCGTCATCTCGTTTATTTTCTGGCTGATTTTTTACATGATCGATACCTATGATCTCATCAAGATCTCCGATCTCTGATCGCCTCGAAAAAATAGCCGCGACGTATTGGCTCGCCAGCGGCGCGCTGCCGCCCGGACATAAGAGCCGTCATTGGGATGTGTTCCCCGATCATTACGATCGAGCTTTCGGCGCTATCGACGCCTGGCCAAAGATGCTGAGAAACGCCGTGACGGTCGGCTTCAACGATGATATTTCGGGTTTTGTTGCGGGCGGCAATCTGGGCCCCAGTCAAACGGAGCAGACCCTTTGGTCGTTGCGGGAACGTCACGATTACAAGGATCTTTTACCGGAAACGCTCACTGAGGCCGATCATACGGAAACCGTCGCCAAGGTTGCCGGCCTCATAACCGCGATATGCGGCCGCGACTTTACCCTCGACAATCTTGCACCAGCGGCTGGATCGCCCTCATGCGCGGTGGTCGGGGGCAACCGCCTTAACCTGCACGATCTTCCTCTCATCTATCACCTTTGGCAGATCAACCGGGCCGCGGCTGACGCATTGTCGGGCCGTCCGACCATTGTTGAAATCGGCGCTGGGCACGGCGGGCTCGCCGCAAAACTTAAAGACCTCCATCCGGCGGCGCGAGTAATTCTCTTGGACCTACCGGAGGTGAACGCGGTTCAAAGCTACTATTTGTCCGAGCGGTTTCCGGATGCCCGAATTATTGACTATGGGGATATCGAAACGGGCGGCGTCTCGCCCATGGATAGGGATTTCGATTTTGCGATCCTGCCGGGGTGGATGATAGATCAACTTGAGGACGGTTCGGTCGACCTTGCAATCAATCTCAGATCCATGATGGAGATGAATGCCGAGATCATTGAATTCTATTTTCGCCATATTCAAAGGACGGTGCGTTCCGGCGGGTTATTTTCATGTATCAACCGATACGTCAAAGGACCGCCGATATCGCGGATCAAGGATTACCCCTTTGACGATCTTTGGTCGCTTCGTCTATCCCAGACATCGTTGCTGCAGAATCATATTCACGAGCTGATCGTCGAACGCACGGAGACCGCGCCGGCATTTCCCGCCGCTCAGGCGATCCGCTCTCTACCGCCAATTGATTAGGAGTCTCTCTCATGTCCGCCTATTGCGATTTCGCACCCGGCGATCCGGTACATGGTTCTTATCACGATACCGAATATGGTTTCCCCACGACCGACGAAGCCGTTTTATTCGAACGGCTGACGCTTGAGGTGTTTCAAGCGGGATTATCCTGGGCTGTCATTCTTAAAAAGCGGGAGAACTTTCGGACGGCTTTTGATGGTTTCGATGTCGATAAGGTGGCGGCTTATGGGGACTCTGAAAGCACCCGCTTGTTGGCCGACGCCGGTATCGTCCGCAACAAGTTGAAGGTCGCAGCAACGATCGATAATGCCAAAGTCATACAATCTTTCCGCGCCAGTCACGGCGGTTTCGCCGACTGGATTGCCGCCAACCATCCTCTTGTAAAAGAAGATTGGGTAAAGCTATTCAAAATGACTTTCAAATTCACCGGCGGCGAAATTACCGGTGAGTTTCTGATGAGTATCGGTTATTTGCCGGGCGTACACCGCCATAGTTGCCCCATATTCGACAAAATCGCAGCGCTCAATCCGCCTTGGATGACCTCCCAACCGGAATAACCAGATTTTAAGCAGTCTGGTCGAGACTAACGCCATGATAAATCGATATTCGTTGGGCGCCGTTGCC
>JAQCKY010000116.1 GCA_027592155.1 Pseudomonadota bacterium | reverse complement strand
CGATGAGCCAAAAATCCTCCGTTATGCAATTACCTCAATTCGTCCCATAGGCGCTGACGTCAGACAGGCCAGCACATCGAGCAGTTGTTGATGGTGATGAGGGGATTTCTCATGGGGGACTAGGTATTTTTTGTCCTTCTGGCCTAAGGCGAATTCAAGTTTGCGGTAACCGGGCGATTGAAACCCGGACGATGTTCCCAATTGATCCCGAAAGGAGAGGTAATCGACCGGTGTCAGGCTCGACAGCGCCGACCAGGATTCGATCATGATCTGTTGGATGGAGCGCACCCGGGCGATGGTCTTCAAGGCGTGATGGATGTCGCCTTTGAACAAATGGTCCCGGGCATTGATCGCTTCGACATACATGACCCGCATCCAGAGTTCTTTGCTTTGATGGATCACAAAAAACAGGAGCGAGTCGGAGTTGTCCTCGAAGCCGGGCTGCAAGGCCAGCAATTCATCGAGCTTCAAGAAATCCGAATAGGTCGGGCCCGTGGCTTTCGCCTGAGCCTCCAAAACCTCGTCGAGATCGTCCTTTTTGTCGGTGTCGTCAGCCATCAGGCCTCCGCTAGTTTCCGTAAGGGTCGGGGTTCAGGCGTCCGGCGATTTGAGAAGACGCGGCGTAATACGAAGCGCGCGGAAGACCATGTTTTGTTTGGCCCCGGCCCCCTTCAAATCCGCAGATGCAAAATAGGGCGACACATAATCCCAGACGATATCGCCTTCGGGCGTTACCTCAAATATGCGCCCGCAGACTCCCTCGCAAATCAGCGTATTGCCCGACGGCAGACGCTGACAACCGCTGATATGGCGGGAGTTGAAGGTGTGGGGCGGATCGCCTTTGTAGGTCCAGACATAGTCCTTGGTCGCCGGGTCGATCTCGATCACCTGGGAGCCCCCGGTGGGGCCGGAGCGGGCTGTATGGGCGCCATTGGCGAAGAGCAGGAAATTGCCGTTTTCGAGCTGATGGAAATCATGCTGATGGCCGAAATCCATATCCTGATGTTCCCAGCTGAATTTATTGGTCTTCTTGTCGATCACGGCGATCAGGTTGACGTGGCGGCAGCTGATCATGATGCCGCCGTCCTTGGTTTCGGCGATGGCGTTGACGTGGAGATAGTCGCCGCGCGGGCATAACGGGCAGACGACGTATTTTTCAATATCGAGGTCGGTATGGGTATGCCACTCCCAAACGGTCTCGCCTTCCGGTGTGACTTCGCGAAAATAATCGGATTCGATCTTGCCGCCCTCGAGCTCGGAATCCGGTAATCCGCCCCGCACGCGCTTGGCCGCTTCGGCGGGAATTTCCTCCAATCCGATATAAAGGAAGTTGCCGTTGGCGAGGCGGCGGAAATCATGATGCTGGGTCGGATCGTAATGGGCCCAAAGGACGTTACCTTCCCAATCGACCCGGCGAATTCCAGTCTGCACACCCTTATCCTGTCCCGGGAAATCGGTTTCTCCCCACAACAAGTCGCCCTCGGGCAGGAGGTGGCCATAAGCACTGGGGCGGCCCTTCCAGTCCCACTGATGCACGACCTCGCCCCGCATATTGATGATGTAGGTCGCGCTCTGCCAGAGCGGCGAGAACAAGGTATAGCCGGGCGTCGCCCGCTTTTCATCACACAGGGTGACGCCGAATTCGCCATAGAGCATTACTTAATTCCCAACTGTTCTTTTGTTCACTTGCACGAGGTTTTCAGATTTAGCGCGGCCCAACAAGGGGCGAAAATCGAGACAAGGAGATCAGCGCCCCTGCCAGACGGGATCGCGTTTTTCCAGAAATGCCCTCGCCCCTTCCTTGCGATCCTCGGACGCATAGGGGTCCGGCCCGACATCGAGCCGCAATCCGGCGTGTAGCGGCAGGCCGCGCGCCTTGGCGGATGTCAGCTTCATACGTTGCAGCGACAAGGGCGCGGAGGAGACGACATCCCGCGCCAATTCCATGGCGGTATCCATCAGGCGTTCGGCGGGGGCTCGTCGATTCACCAGGCCCCAGCGATCGGCCTCATCCAGGGGAATTTTCCGCCCGGTATAGAGCCATTCCATGGCAATGCCCGGCGGCACCATCTGGGGCAACGCCACCGACGCGAAATGGGCCCCCATCCCGCGTTTGGCCTCGGTCAGGGAGAAGTAGGCGTGCTCCGCCACCACGCGCATATCGCAGGCCAAGGCCAATTCGCACCCGCCGGCAACGGCGGGGCCGTTGAGGATCGCCATGAGGGGCTTGCGGGCATCGATCAGCACCTCGACCAACGGCCGGGTCGCCTGGTGGATCGGGCCCCGGTAATCGCCGGTGCTTTCATCGACATCGCGGGCGGCCTTCAAATCCGCCCCGGCACAGAAGGCCTTATCGCCAGCCCCCGTTATGGCGACCAACGATATTTCCGGATTATGATCGGCGTCGATAACCGCCTGGATCAGCGCCAGCGTGAGCTCGTCGTCGAAGGCGTTGCGCCGCTCGGGCCTGTTCAGGGTCAGCAGACAGATTTTGTCGTTGATGTCGACTTTTAAGACTTCATCACTCATAACCATCGCGCTCCTGATCCCGAAATACCGCTGGTAAGGTATCCCGGGAGGTCAGGAGCGACAATCTGGTTCGTATCGGGTTGGGTCGTTAGCCGGCCATTTCTTTCATCCACGCCTCTTGACGCCTAGCCATATCTTCCGGCGCGACGTCCTCGACGTGCGTGGCGATGCCCCATTTATGACCGAAGGGATCGACGATTTGACCAAACCGGTCTCCCCAAAACATATCCTTAGCCTCTTCGGCAATGGTTCCGCCGTTCTCGACTACCTTGACAAAGGTCGCGTCAACATCGGGCACGTAGATAAAGACAGAGCTAGACCGGCCTCCTAATTCGTCGGGTGTCCGCATGTCCCAATCGGGATTGGCATCGGCCAACATAACAACCGCGCCACCGATGTCGATTTCGGCATGCATGATCGATCCGCCCGGGCCTTCTATACGCGAGCGTTCGGTCGCGCCAAAGGCTTTTGCGTAGAACGCGATCGCGGCGTTAGTGTCTTTGAGATAGATATAAGGCGTCGCGGCGGTGAAGCCGTCGGCGATGTATGAGCTGGGCATAGGAGTCTCCCTCTAACGGTTGATGTTAAGCCCGAGAGTAGCCCATCCAATGTGACGGAACATGGATTATCCGCTGCCAACCGCTACGCTGAACCCAGGTTACTGACAGTATGGTGGCAGCATGTCCCTTCCCGAGTTCCGGTTCGACGGCCCCGAAGACGCCGAGACCGTTTTTGCCTTCGCCCATGGTGCCGGGATTGGGATGGGGAGCGCGTTCATGGATGCCTTCGCCACCGGAATCGGGGCGCGGGGTATTCGGGTCGCGCGGTTCGAATTCCCCTATATGCAGATGATGAACCGAACCGGGGGCCGACGGCCGCCGGACCGGGCGCCGGTGTTGCTGGAAACCTTTCGTGACGTCGCCGATTATCTCGGGCGGCGGCGCACGCTGATCGGCGGCAAGTCCATGGGCGGACGGATCGCCTCGATGCTGGCGGCGGAAATCGATCATGAGGATCAGCCGGTGAAGGGATGCGTCTGTCTCGGATACCCCTTTCATCCGCCCAAAAGCCCGGAAAAGGTTCGCACGGGGCATCTGGATACGCTGATGACGCCAACCTTGATCCTGCAAGTCACGCGCGATCCCTTCGGGACCGCGGAAGACGTCGCCGCGTACAAGCTGAGTAAAGCAATCCCGGTGCATTGGCTGGAAGACGGCGATCATCACCTCACGCCGCGCAAGAAAGCGGATGTTACCCGGGAACAGAACTGGGAGAACGCGATGGACCGGATCGCCGCGTTTTCGGCGGCGCTGGTATAAGCCTATTTCTTCTGGTTCTTTTGGCGTTTGAAATAATCATTCGGCGGTGAGTTCACCACCGGGCCTTTCGTTCCCCCTTGAATGAACTCAACCGGGGCGACGAATTTTTTGCCGCAGGCGAAGATGGTCCATTCCTCTTCCCATCCGCCCAGACCATGACCCAGCTCCCGCGGCGGTACCGCCACTTTACGGTCGGAAATAAAGGCATCCTCGTCTTTGCAATTTGCGAATTCGGGGTTTAGGGCCGCTGCCCCTTGTTGGGCTTTGAGCATGGCACTTCGCTGCAATTGAGGATTGGTGAACGAGGCGCCCGGCATCATCGGCTCAACGGATGGCAAGCCGTTGGGCGCGGCCGTGACCTGCATGTTAAACAGCTTGGTCTGATCGCAGCGGGTGGCGGAGAAACGGTATTGCCAGCGCCCGCCTGTGGGATGGGCGGCGGTCGCATCTTTTTCGATCGGCTCCCGCACCATCAACCGGACCAGCTTGATCTTATATCGCTGTCCGCAATCCAAGGTCTCGCGCTTGTCCCAATATTGAGCCACCCGCGCCATTTCTTGGTAATAAGCATCGGAGAGGACATAGCCGTGAATTGCCGTTCCGGGCCGGATATCGTCAGGGCGAAATGTTTCTGCGCCCGCTGATGTCCCCATGGTCAGTGTCGGAATTATGAGTGCGGCAGCGGCGGTCAATAAGCGCATATATCGGGTTCCATTGGGTTCAAGCGTGGCCGGGAGAATAACAATCAAATTCCATTTCGTCGCCATATATGGTTACCACTTACGGGAAATTGAAGGCATTGGATCGGCCGCCGGATTGATTCCCTCGGCAATTCGCACGAAGATGGGTGCATATCCAATCTTTTCTTGAATGGGGGCCCGGTAACCGGGAGCAAGAACATGCCGACCAAGTATAATTACGACCGCTACAAGATGTCGGAATATGAATTGGGGAAGTTTCCCGGCGCAAAAGCCGGAGAAGAGGCACCGAATTTCACGTTGCGGACTCAAGTGGGCAAAGAAGTCACCCTCGACGACTATAAGGGCAAATGGCTGGTCATCGAGACCGGTTCCATCACCTGCGGCATGTATGTCAAGAACGTGCCGGGTTGGAACAAGCTCAAAGCGGAGTTTCCCGATATTGAATTCCTGCTCGTCTACGTTCGCGAGGCCCATCCCGGCTCGCGCCTTGGCGCCCATCAGAGCGAAGAGCAAAAGATGGAGCTCTCCAAGAATCTCAACACGATTTACAAAGACGAACGCCCGGTCCTGGTCGATAATCTCGACGGCGACATGCATCGGCTTTATGGCGGCCTCCCCAACGTGGTTTACGTCATCAACCCCGAGGGTAAGGTGATCTATCGCTGCGACTGGTCGTTCCCCAAGCTGGTCCGCCGCGTCCTGTTGGCCCGCGACCACCTGCATACGGACGAGCATGTGCAGATCATCACCGCCGCCCCCTGGATCATGATCCCCGTCGTGTTGCGCGGCGGCTGGGATGCCTTGTGGGATATTTCAATCGCTCTTCCGTTCATCACCATCGCCCATATCAAGGCGGATTGGGCGAACTTCAAAAAGAAATTCTCAGGCAACAAGACGGAAAAAGCATCCGCATAAAGGAGAACAAGGGACCGGCGGCTGAACCCCGGACCTTTTTATAACACAGCTTAAAGCACGAGATGTAACCGCAAAAAAGGGGACAGTCCCCTTTAAAATCGGCTATTTGCTTTGCAGCTTTCGGGGACGCCCTCGGGGACGGAGAGTCGACAGAATCCCCAGACAGTTAGCTACCTTCTCCCGCCATCCATCGTTCCCGTAAGGCGCTTCCCGGTTAACGCTGGTTCGCAGGACGGCCAGTTCGGCGGCTGTCTGTGGTTCATCGACCCATATCTCCCAATCCTTGGGACGCGGTACCGGACCGGGGATGACAAGCGGCATCGCCTCTTCCAGGCGACGGTGTCCTGCGCTTGACCACGCCCAGTCTCCTGCAGTTTCCACCAATCCGGCCCGCACCGGATTTCGCTCAACATATCGCACGACGGTCAATAAATGTGCATCCTGCTTGATGACGAATGCTTTGAATCGGCCTTGCCACACATGCCCGCTGGTTCCGTGCCACGCATGGTAGCGGCGAACGAAGGTCGTCATCAGCCACTGCATCCAGCGGCTCAGATCACCATCGTTCTCGGGCCATAGAACCAAATGAATATGGTTTGGCATGAGGCAGTATGCGATCGGCCTCACCGGTAGGCGATCCTCCGCATCCACCATAATTCTCATGAAACGTTCATAATCATTGGCGTCACGAAAAATCGCGGTTCCTCCGTTAGCTCGGCTGATCACGTGATAACAGAGGCCGCCCGGCAAAGTTCTAGCGGTGCGCGGCATGGAGGAAAGATACAGCCGTTGATGGCGTCAAACAAGAAATAAAGGGGACTGTCCCCTTTATTTCTTGTCCCCTTTATTTAAGGCATGGGCGAACTTCAAAAAGAAATTCTCCGGCAACAAGACGGAAAAAGCATCCGCATAAAGGAGCGTGAAAGACTGAGGGCTGCCCCCCCAGCGCTATTTATAACGCAGCTTGAAATATAAGATCGTCACGGCCAGCACGAGGGTGATGACGTTCGCCCCGATCAAGGGCAGGTCGTTGATCAGAATGCCGTAGGTCAGCCACAGGCCAATCCCGACAGTCATCATCAGAAACATGAGCAGGGAAATATCGGTGGCCGAGCGTGTCCGCCAGGTCTTGATCACTTGGGGAAGGAAGGCGAGCGTCGTCAAGGTCGCCGCCGCCAAACCGATGACGGTAATCCCGTCAATTTCCATGCGGGCTATCCGCGTTCACGGTAATAGTCGTTGAGCTCCAGGATCACGCCATTGGGGTCCTTGACGAAGACTTGATAGAGCCCCCGGTCGGAAAGATCGCGGTCCCAATAACCATAACCGAGCTCGGTCA
>JAQCKY010000115.1 GCA_027592155.1 Pseudomonadota bacterium | reverse complement strand
GTGATGGCGTGGCTTCTCTCGTCGGGACCCGGGTCCTTGTCGTTTTTATCGCCCTATTTGGAGACGGCCCTGGCATCCGAGGACGGTTCCTACGCAATACGGCTCGAAGATACGATTCTGACCTGGTCGCGGGAAAATAAGACGGTTGAGATACGCCTTCGGGGTGCTCAGGCGGTGGGCGCGTCCGGCGCCATCGTCGCCGATATTCCCGAACTCGCGCTATCGCTTAGCGCTACAGCGTTGATGCAGGGAAAGCTCGCTCCGCGCAGCTTGTCGGTCTTTGGGCCGGGGATTGTCGTGCTCCGGCGTGAAAACGGCAGCTTTGAATTCGGATTGCCTAAGAGCGGACAGTCGTCCGCAAAGGTCGTGGCGGCGATCGTGGCGGAGCTCCTTGAGCCCCCCGATCGCAACCGGACCTTTGGGTATCTGAACCGGGTCAAGATCGTCGGCGGTGATCTTGTTATCGATGATAAGCGCTCCGGCGTGGTCTGGGAGGCCCCCAAGACCGATATTACCCTGGTCAGAGGCGAAGATGGGATCAGAGCACAGGCCGAAATCAGAACCGTGCTCGACGGTAAGGCGGCCTCTTTTGCCGTCGATGCCGATTACATTATCGCCGACAAGCGCCTCAGTTTAACCGTGGGTCTAATCGATGCCCGGCCCGACGTGTTGGTGCGGCTCTTTCCAAACCTCAAATCGCTGGCAGCGGTCGATCTTCCCATTAGTGGTACTTTATCCGCGGACCTTACCCTTGACGGCACGCTGGACAGCCTCGAGTTCAATCTTTCCGGTGGGCCCGGGGTCTTGACGGTTCCCGGTCAATCAGAGCTTGCGGTCGAGATTGAAACCATAAAGACCCGAGGATCCTTTTCTCGCCGTAAGGCGATGGTCGAGATTGCCGCATTCGAAGTTAAGACCGGCGGTAAACAGCGGATCCCGCTCCCCGATAACAAAGGTTTTGCGCTTCCGATAAAATCCTTGACGGCGAAGGCGACTTATTTTTCCGATTTCGAGCGTTTGGAAGTCAAAAGCTTCATGGTCGATCTTGCGGGGCCGACGGCCGGTGGCACGGTGACCCTGCGCCAGATCGGCGAAAACCTAACCTTCGATATCGATGCTCATGTGCTCGATGCAAAATTCGAGACCCTCTCCCGCTATTGGCCGCCGGCCGTTTCGCCGATTGTCCGTCCTTGGGTATTGGCAAATATGAAGGTCGGTGACATCACGCGCACGCAGATCGGGGTAGTTGGGAAGTGGAATAAAAAAGACGGCCCGGAAATTGAGTTTCTGGCCGGCGATATGGTCTTTGAAGGTGTGTCCTTGAACTACCTGCCGCCGATGCCGATCGCGACCGAGGGGAAGGGGCGGGCACGCTTCAATCAGCAGACCTTTGATATCATGCTTACCGGCGGCAAAGGCCCCGGTGTCAACATACCGCGTGGCCGGGTGCTCATTACCGAGCTGGATAAGTTCGATCAGTTTGCCGATATTGATCTGGTGCTCGAGGGATCCCTTGGGGCCGGATTGAGCCTCATCGACCAGAAACCGCTGGAGTTTGCGAAGGCCGTCGGCCTCAACCCCAAATCGGCGAGCGGGGATGTCTCGACGGAGCTTAAGATAAAATTTCTTCTAGAGCGTGCGACAGAGGCGGAAGATGTCGAGATCGCCGCCGTTGCTACGATTAACAACGCGTCGGTACCTGATATCATTCGCGGCATGGACCTTAGCGACGGGCAACTCAAATTGTCCGCAGACAATAAGGGCATGACCCTGCGGGGCAGCGTGAAGCTTGGTTCCATCGATGCGGCCTTAGAGTGGCGCGAAAATTTTGAACAGTCGGCGGGCATCGCGACGGAATATCAGATTACCGGGCGCCTTAATTCAAAACAGTGGTCGGAGGAACTCGGCCTTGATTTTGTTCCCTTTACGCCGGAATTTATGGAGGGCGATCTCGACGCAAATTTGTTTATCACCCGGGATGAAGAAGGCCGCGGCGCGTTAACCGTCAATTTGGATTTGGGCGATGTCGAAATGCGGCTTCCTCAGCTTGGCTGGAAGAAGGAAAAAGGCAAACCGGCGAATGCCGAGGTTGAAGCGCATTTCTCGACGGATAAATTTTTGAGTATTCCCCGGTTTACACTCGACGCCGACAAACTCAGCGTGGCGGGCGCCGTGGGTTTCGATGAAAAAGGCGACCCCAGCCGGATCGATTTCAACAAAATGATCGTCGACAAAAGCGATGTGACGGTTGTCGCGATCCCGCGCCAAAAGGATTGGGACATCGATCTTCGTGGCGCCAAGCTGGACTTGGTGAAATTTTTGGAGTTCGAGGAGACCGACGATAAGGATGGGAAATCCGATGTTTCGGTGACGCTTTCCCTCAATGTTGACCGGGTTCAGGTCAGTCCCGAGACCGAATTGAAGCGCGTGTCGGGAGTACTCGAATTTGGCGAGGGCATCGTTAAGCGGGCCAAAATTGCCGCCAGTGTCGGCGATAATAACGAGACGTTGCAAGTTGACTTGGTCGGCGAGGGGCAGGTTCGTAAGGTTAAAGCAACGTCGAGCGACGCCGGCGCCGTTTTCCGGACCTTCGATCTGAGCGACAACATCGTCGGCGGAAAACTCACCTTAGATGCAACGATACACGACACCTTACCCCATGCGCCGATGACCGGCCGTCTGACGGTTGGGGAATTCCGGGTCATCAAGGCGCCATTGTTGGCCCGTATTGTCAGCGTTGTGTCGCTCACCGGTATCTTGGATGCGCTCAGCGGGGATGGTCTTGCTTTTTCCCAACTCGATGCGCCGTTTAACAAGCTCAACGATCTGATCACGGTAAAAGATGCGAAGGCGAGCGGGATTACGCTGGGCATTACAATGTCCGGCCTAATTGACCTCAAGGAGGACGAATTGGACCTCGCGGGAACGATCGTGCCGGCCTATGCCTTGAATAGCGCATTGGGCCGAATCCCGGTGATCGGGCCGCTCTTTACCGGTGGGGAGAAAGGCGGAGGGATATTTGCCGCGACCTATAAATTGAAGGGCAAAGCCGAGAAGCCTGAGGTTTCGGTCAATCCGTTATCCGCGTTGGCTCCAAGCTTCTTGCGCAACCTGTTTGGGATCTTCGATGAAAAATCAGACTCCCGAGTCGGCAACGGGAATCCGAAAGCGCCACCAACGACGAATTGATCTGACAGATTAAACCGCTTTGATGAGGGCGTGACGTTTTTTGCCGGCGGACACCTTGATCATGCCCTGCTCATTGATATCCGCATCGGTGACGTTGTAGGTCTCGTTGGGAATGACAACATCATTGACCCGGGCACCGCCGCCCTTGATCAGGCGCCGCGCTTCCCCGTTGGAGGCAGCCAGCTCGGCCGTCCGCAACAACTCGAATGCCGGCACACCGTCTTTGACCTTGGCCATCGGAAAATCGAAGGTCGGCAGATCGTCGCCGACGCCACCGGTCTCGAAAGTGGTTTCCGAGGTTTCCCGCGCGGTTCTTGCAGCATCTTCGCCATGGCACATGCGTGTTGCCTCGTCGGCCAGAACTTTTTTGGCTTCGTTGATCTCCGCACCATCCAGAGATTCCAAACGCTTGATTTCGTCTTCGGGCAGTTCGGTAAAGAGGCGGAGGAACCGGCCGACGTCGGCATCTTCTGTATTGCGCCAGAATTGCCAGAATTTGTAGGTTGAAATTTTAAATTCTTATAGCCAAACCGCGCCCTCGGCTGATTTTCCCATCTTTGCGCCCGACGATAGCGTGATGAGCGGCGCTGTGAGGCCGAGCAGAGTTTTGCCATCGACGCGACGGCCGAGTTCAACGCCGTTGACGATATTTCCCCACTGATCCGACGCACCCATCTGCATGATGCAGTCTTGGCGGCGGGCTAATTCTAGAAAGTCGTAAGCCTGTAGGATCATGTAGTTGAATTCGAGGAATGTCAGAGGCTGCTCACGGTCGAGACGCAGTTTGACACTCTCAAAACTCAGCATCCGGTTGATGGTGAAATGTCGTCCATATTCGCGCAAGAAGTCGATGTATTGAAGTTCGTCCAGCCAATCGGCGTTGTTGACCATAACCGCGTCGGTCGGACCATCGCCGAACGTCAGGTATTTTGAAAACACCTGTTTGATCGAGTCCATGTTCGCATTGATGTCCTCAACGCTTAGCAGCTTGCGGCTATCGTCCTTACCGGAGGGATCTCCGACCTTGGTGGTACCGCCGCCCATCAGGACGATCGGTTTATGACCCGTCTGTTGGAGCCACCTCAGCATTAGAACCACGACAAGGTTTCCGACGTGCAGGCTCGATGCCGTGCAGTCGAATCCGATATAGGCGATGACGCGTTGATTAGACGCTAGTTCGTCCAATGCCTCTAGGTCGGTGCACTGGTGTAAAAATCCGCGTTCGACGATCTCGCGGACGAAGTCCGATTTGTACGTAGCCATGTCTCGATCTGGTTCTTGGTTTAGGCAAGTTTGACGGGAGGCTTGCCGAAGGGGCGGAGCTTTATCACAATCGAAAAATCCACACAATATCAGTCCGGTTCCCGGTACGTGAACAGTTCAAATCCTCTAGACAAGCAAACCCTGACCGCCATCGGCCTGATGAGCGGCACCTCGATGGATGGTATCGATGCGGCGCTGCTTGAAACCGACGGGAGCAGGATTTCTGTTTTTGGCCCCCGCCTGGGGCAGCCCTATGATCCCGAATTTCGAAGCCGGTTGGCCGAGGTGGTCGCCGACCGCGCCGTCGCCGCGACCGTCGAGCAAGAATTGACAGCACGTCACGCAGCGATTGTCAGGACCCTCCTGGAGGACAATGGCTTGTCGCCGGCGGATATCGACGTGATTGGTTTCCACGGACACACCACTTCCCATGAACCGGAACGCCGCCGGACGACGCAAATTGGCGATGGCGCCGCTTTGGCCCGGGAACTTGGGATCGACGTGGTCGGGCAGTTTCGCCAGCAAGACGTTGCGGCCGGCGGCGAAGGCGCGCCTTTCGCACCGCTTTACCATGCGGCGTTATGCCAAGAGATGACGCATCCAATTGCCGTCCTGAATCTCGGCGGCGTCGGCAATGTGACTTGGATCAATACTGGGATCAATGAGACCGATGGCGCTGCCGATATCTTGGCTTTCGATACCGGTCCGGCAAATGCCTTGATCGACGATTGGGTGCAGCGGGGAACCGGCGCCCTGATGGATGAGGATGGGCGGTTGGCCGGGGCTGGCGCGGTGAAGGCCACTGCGCTCGCTCAATTGATGAACAACCCTTATTTCGATCGCCTGCCGCCCAAATCGCTCGATCGGGATGCGTTCTCAGTGGAAGCCATTGAGGGTTGCTCGGTCGAAGACGGTGCCGCCACGCTAACGGCCTTTACCGTCGAGACGGTAGGCCGGGCGGTGGATCATCTGCCGGTACCGCCCGGGCGATGGATTGTTTCCGGAGGCGGGCGCAAAAACCCTGTGATGCTCGCCATGTTGCAGGACCGGCTAGGGGTTTCGGTGGAGGCCGCTGAAGCGGTGGGATGGGACGGTGACGCCATTGAGGCTCAAGCATTCGCCTTCCTGGCGGTGCGCTCGCTCAAAGGGCTGCCACTGAGTGTTCCCGGCACGACGGGGGTGCCCCGGCCGATGACCGGGGGCACGCTTTACCGGTCTTAATAAATTCGGTTAGGCTTTTTCTTTGGCGTCTTTGGCGGGGGCGAGCGCCTTGTCGAGATAAGCGTTAATGGCTTTTTCGACGTCTTCCACTTTGTCTTGATAGAAGTGGTCGGCACCCTTGATCACGGCCAGATCGACGGTAATGTTTTTCCGGCTGGTAATCTTGGTCACCAGCTTATTCACCGATTCCAGCGGCACCTGTTCATCCTTATCGCCATGAACGACCAACCCCGAAGACGGGCAGGGCGCGAGGAAGGAGAAATCCTCCGAACTGGCGGGTGGCGCAATCGAGATAAATCCGTCGATCTCGGGACGGCGCATCATCAACTGCATGGAAATCAGCGCCCCAAAGGAATAGCCGCCGATCCAGCAATAGGGGCTGTTCGGGTTGATTTGCTGGATCCAGTCAAACGCATAAGCGGCATCGCTTAATTCTCCGATGCCATTGTCGAAGGTGCCTTGAGACCGCCCGACGCCGCGAAAATTGAACCGCAGTGTTGAAAATCCGCGACTCGCAAAGGCGGTATACATGCCGTAGACGAGCTTGTTGTTCATGTTCCCACCATGCAGGGGGTGGGGGTGAAGCACAATAGCGACGGGGGCGTTGGTGGTGGAGCCTTGCTGGTATCGGCCTTCTAGGCGTCCGTCGGGGCCGTTGATGATGATTTCCGGCATGTTTTTCCGCTACTGGTGTTGAAACGCGCGATAAACCCGATAAATAAGGTGAGGAATATCGATGAAAGTTCATTAAGTCCTTATTTTAAAGAAATATTATAGTTGACTAAAATAGTAGGACTTAGCTATATCTGTCTGCCCGATTTTGGGGCCGTAACCGCAGAGGTCAAAATTAGAATTCAGGGTTCGCTAATATGTGCCCGAAATCTACGATCTCCGCCAATACTATTATGAATGCCATGGTTTTCAAGAGACTAATCGAAGACATCGATTCATACATCACCCGGGATCCGGCCGCTCGTTCGCGTCTTGAGGTCATCCTGTGTTATCCGGGATATCACGCGTTGGTGTTTTACCGCATGGCGAATTGGTTATGGCGGCATCGGATGTTCTTAGCCGGACGCTTTTTATCCAATATCGGCAAGATACTCTCAGGAATCGAGATTCATCCGGGCGCGACGATTGGACACCGGATCTTTATCGATC
>JAQCKY010000114.1 GCA_027592155.1 Pseudomonadota bacterium | reverse complement strand
AGTTGGTTTTTAACGATTTGGGTATCCGTATCCCCTTTCGGGCGCAGGACGATCCGATACGCCGTTCCGTCTGGCCAATTTCTTGTTTCGCCTCGGTAGATACGCGCCAATTCAGCAGCACTGATCCCGGACAAACCGTGTGTATTATTGGCAACGATCACCATGGCGGTCTTGGCATATGCGAATATTTTTAGGCCGGGGGCCCGCTCTTTGTCTTTCAAGGTCCGAGAGGAAATTGCAATCTCGAGGACGCTGGCTTTTGCGGCTCTGATGCCGCCGCCGCTACCGAGACTGTCGAGAACATTGACAGTTACCCCCTCTCCGGCAGCGGTCTTTTCGAACGCAGCGCCTAGCTGTCGAATGGTTCCGAGGTCGCCGCCTGTGCCGCCTATTGTCAACGTCTCGGCGCCAACCGTCGACGGCGCCCATAGCCAAAGGGCGATAAACACAAAAGCTGCCCTATGCGCGGAACGAAAACCAAATATCATTGTGTCCCTGCCTGTTTACAAGTCGCATAACTCAGCGAAACCTTTCCAGCGGCGTTTGAAATTAACTATCGAACCGGCGAAACCACGCCTACCCCCCGCACAACTACCGACAGGATGCTTATTATGATGTTTGGTGTCGGATAACCAAAAACTACCGGGGGATAAACGCAGAGTATTTAGGGATTATCCTAGAGACCGGTAAGAACTGTCTCCGGGTTAATTACCGGCTTATTGTGAAACGACGGCCCTAGGGCGCCATGTAAGTCGCGCTTTATCGCCGGATAAGGCGCAGAGGCGCTCGATCACGTCCATTTCCATTTTCTTCGAATATTGGCCGTTGATCAGAACGACGCCCAGGCGGACGAGTTCGCGAGAACCACTGGTACAGATAGCGTTGGGAACCTCGCTGGCGGTGACGGTTGTGGATCCTGTGGCCTGACTGACGTGGAGAATGCCCCCATAAGCATGAGCGGCAGTTGTCCGGTCGTTTGCCGCCTTCTGCATCTGACTGACAAACAGGGCCAAGGACGGTGCCGGCATCGCCGCAACCGGTTTGGTACCGTAATCGGCATCGGCCCCGAGAAACACAAACAGCGCAAGCGAGGCCGCAAAGGCGCCCCCTGCCAGCGGAATGTAGAATTTCTTTGTTCGAAGGCGGCCTGTAAACGAATTCACCTCGGCCTCTTGCTGCACCAATTCTCTGCGGTCAACCGTCCTGCGGTCCGCAGCGCGCAGATCGTTAATGCGGCTATCATCAACCGTCGGAGTATCTGCCTCATTATCGGCCGGGGCCCCACTCTGTGCCCGTTCATAGGCCTGGGCCCGCTCAATCCTTTTGTCCTTAACGCCGCGCAGGATGCCGATCACCGCCTCCTGCAGGATCGGGAGATTGCCGAGGGCGATATCGTCAGGGATGAGCAGATCCAGTTCTGCGAGGAATCTCGAATTTTCCCCTCGATCTGCGCCCCGGGGGAAGAGCTGCTGGACGATGTGGGTCGTCGTTTGCTTGAGATCGAGGGGAGAAAACGTAGCCTGTACGGTCGGAATGAGGCCACCGTTGGGGTCTTCGAAAACGACTTCCCAATCAACCGTCCCGAATTCAGTCTTGGGCCATTCGCTAATCGGATTCTGGGATAACGGCTGTTCCATGGCGTTCTCTTGCATCCTTAAGCTGACAACAGCATGAAAACAAATCCCCGGTCCCAAGGATACTGAGACAACGGTTATCCGACCGAGACAAAGGATAGGTGGGCTATACCTTCGGTTATTCAGTAGATTCCCCGGGAAAAAACGAGGTTATTCCCGGATTTATAAGGCTTATTCAGTCTTCTGCTTCTCCAATATTCCAACGGAGAACGACATGATCGGCGGTACCAGCGCCAAGGTCAAAATGGCCGATAGCGATAACCCACCGAGCACGACGGAGCCCAACCCCCGGTAGAGCTCGGAGCCCGCGCCCGGGAACAGGACGAGCGGCAACATCCCAAAAATCGATGTCAGGGTCGACATGAAGATCGGACGGATCCGGTTTTTAGTCGCTTCCTGGATGGCGTCCGCCGCCGGCATATTTTCGACGCGGATGTGATGCAGGGTTTGGTGAACCAGCAGAATCGCATTGTTGACCACGATACCGACCAGGATGATGAATCCCATCATCGTCAGCATATCGAGGGATTGATTGACGAACATGTTGAGGATGGACAGGCCCATCAATCCGCCCGCCGCCGCGACGGGTACCGATAGCATCACGATGAAAGGATAGATGAAGCTCTCGAACAAGATCGCCATGACCAGATAGACGATAACGATCGCCAGCATGATATCGAATACGATTTCGTTCCAGGTCTCTTCCAGCTTATCGGCACTCCCCGAAATCATAATCCGCACGCCATCGGGCAAGCCTCGCTCTATCATCGGCTTGATCACCTCGTTCCGGATGGTATCGATGGCCGCCTCCAGCGGGATGTCTTCGCGCGGGCTGACCTGCAGCGTCACCGTCCGAAACCGGTCGATCCGCCTGATCTGGGTCGGGCCGGTCGTCACCTCGATATCGCTGAGGCTCTCGATCGGCATGATCCGGCCGTCCCGGGTCACGATGGGCAGATTATAAATCGCCTGGGTGGTTTCTTTCTCGAGCTTGGGGCCCTTGAGAGTGAGATCGACACGTTTGCCCTCGAAGGTTACTTCGGCCACCCGGACGCCATCATTGAAGGCATCGATGGTTTGACCGAGATCTCGCGCCGTCACGCCGTTATCGGACAGCTTGAGCCGGTTAGGCTTAATTCTCACTTCGGGTTCGCCGAGCGATAGCGACGGCAATGGTCGGATACGGTTGCCCTCGGCCGGTGAAAATTTTCCCAACAGGCGGAAAAAAGTCGTCTGTGCGATGCGGTAATTCTCTTCGAGATCGGGCCCCAGGATGTCGACATTGATCGCCCGGCCGGACCCGATGGAGCGGCCCCAGAGCGACGGCTGGAAGACGAATGCCAACGTTCCCGGCTCTTCCCGCGCCGGCGATTGCAGTATCGGGATCAGTTCGTGGGCTTTGGACGGATCGACATGGGTGCCGGCGATGAAAGCGCGTCCCCGTAGCGCGACATAAAAGAAGCGGTCGATTTTCCGCTCGACATCACCGGCAACTTTTTCGGCGGCGGTGCCGGCGCGCTCTGTTGTTTCGCTCCAAATCCCACGGGTTTTATCCTGGACACGGGTCATTATCTTTTCGACGGTATCCAGATTATAGCCCTCCGGCGGCTGGACGAAACCAATCACCAGGTTGCGGTTGCCGGTCGGCAGATAGTCCAGCTTGGGCAACGCCGCCCAGGAAAACACCCCGGCGCCCGCCGTGACCAACAGCACGATCGCGAACGCCTGGCCCTTTCGGGGGGTCACATAACTTGCGAAATTTACCCAGAAGTTTGTGAACCCGGTGGCGAAATTATCAATGCCGGGAATACGCAGGCTGGTGCCGTCGCCGATCGAGGCGTCGGTGAAGACCCGGTTCGACAGAGCCGGTATAAGAGTGACGGAGACCAGGAGAGACAGAACAACCGACACCGAGATCGCAACACCGATGTCGCGGAACAATTGTCCGGCTTCGAGTTCCATGAACAGGATCGGAATGAAGACCATCACGGTGGTCAGAGACGAGACAAGCACGGCGGGCCAAACCTGGGAGGTTCCCTGATAAGCCGCTTCCGACGCACTGAGCCCTTTTTGGCGCAAACGGAAAATATTCTCGAGCACGACAATCGCGGCATCGACGACCATACCGACCGCGAAGGCGATCCCGGCCAGACTGACCACGTTCAATGAGCGCCCAAGAAAGGCCATGGCGACGAAGGTGCCGATCACCGAAACGGGGATGGCCGCGCCGATGACGATGGTTGGCCGCCACGACCGCAAAAACAACAGGAGGATAAAGATCGCGAGACCGCCGCCGATATAGATGTTTTGGATCACCAGATCGATGGAGGAATTGATGTAGTCGGTTTCGTCATAGACCTGCTGCATCCGAAGGCCGGCGAGTTTAACCGGCCCCTCCGCCAATTCATCGGCAACCCGGCGCACCTCTTTCATCGTCTGTAAGACGTTCGCCCCCTGCTCCCGGGTCAAGTTGAGTCCCAACGACGGTCTGCCGCGGAGGCTGGCGCGGGCGAAGGCTTCTTTATAGGAAACTTGTACATCAGCCACATCCCCGACGGTAACACGGCCAACGCCCGAGGCATTATCGCTGCTGGCGTCGCTGCGAAGAAGAATGCTGCGAACCTCATCCACGGTGGTGAGTTCGCCGTCGGTGCGGACGACATAGCGGCGTTTGCCTTCATTGACGTCACCGCCGGTCACGGCCGCATTTTCGGATCGGAGTTTGGCGATGATCTCCGGGATTGTCATCCGGTATTGGGCGAGTTTTTCCGGATCGACAATCACTTGCAATTCGCGTTCATTTTCGCCGAACAGATTGACCCCGCCGATCCCGGGAATGCGCTCAAAACGGTCGCGGATCACATCGCGCAGAAAATCGCCATAAGTGCTCATATCCCGGTTATTGCCATCCAGGCGGTCCAGGCTGAACCAAGCGATGGCATTGTCTTCGGTGCCCGACGTGCTGATGATCGGCTCATCCGCCTCCTCCGGATATCCGGTGACGCGGTCTAGCCGGTTGGCGGTCAGCAGCAAGATACGGTTGAAATCCAGGCCGGGGCTGAACTCCAATGTGAGCACGCCTTCGTTATGTTTGGCCTCGCCGACGATCCGCCGTAGCCCCTCGATGCCTTTGAGTTCTTCTTCCTGTTTGGAGACGATCTCCCGTTCGACATCCGACGGCGATGCCCCGCGCCAACTCGTGGTGATGATGATGACCGGCTGGCGGACATCCGGCGCCATTTGGATCGGAATTTTCTGCAACGACACCCAGCCGAACAGAACGACCATCAAGACAATGGCGACCACTGCGGTCGGGCGCAAAATCGAAAGGCGAATGAGATTCATGGTCTGGCTCTCTGCCCGGCTAATTCTGGACCCGGACACGGCCGCCGGCGCCGAGACGCTCGTTGCCGCGGATCACAACCTTGTCGCCCGCCTTGAGACCATCCAGTACTTGGAACTTGTTACCGACACCTCGGCCCAACTGCACGGTCCGCATGTTTGCATTGCCACCCTCCACCACAAACACCACAGCGCCGTTGGCCCGGCGCACGATGGCGTCTTTGGGAACCGTGAGAATTTGGTTGCCGGTGGTGAGCGGAAGTTCAACGGTGACACTCTGGTTGTTGGCCAGGATCACCGCGTCGTCGCCGAAATCGGCTTCGAGGCGCATTGGCCGGGTACGGGTGCGGGTGTTGTCGTTGGGAATAATCGAGCGCACCTTGGCCGGGTAGCGTTTACCGTTATCCGCGACGACGGTAACCGGCGTGCCTAATTTTAGATTGGCGATGCGGAAGGTCGGAACCTCAACCTCGACTTCGAGACGGCGGTCATTGAGAAGCGTCAACACCGGAGAGCCCACATTTACGTAACTGCCGACCTCAACGTGTTTTGCCACGACGATGGCATCGTAAGGCGCCCTAATGCTGGCGTCTTCAATATCGATCGTGACCCGATCCATGGCGGCCTTAAATTCCGCAACCTGCGCCTCGCGCTCAGCCAGCAAGCCTTGTTGATCCTCGAACTTCGCTCGTGAATAGGCAGCGGATTTAGAGAGTTCCCTCATACGCTTGAGCTCTCGGTTAACGTTGTCGACCATAGATTGCTGCCGGGCGACTTGGGCGGCAATCCGTCGCCGTTCCGCCCGCAGGCGGCTGTTCGAGAGCCTGACAACTGTCTGCCCCTTTTCGACCCGGTCGCCGACATCGACGGATACAGCGTCGACCGAACCACTGACCTTCGTCGAAAGCGCACCGGTTTGCAGTGCGGTGATCCGTCCAATGACTGAATAGGTTTCGTCGGTAGTCTCCAGCCGAACTTCCGCCAGCTGAACCGCCTGAGGGGGGCGACCACCGCCGGGACTGCCCTCGCTTTTCGGCGTGGACTTAGACTTGGATTTGGTTTTTATCCCGTCCGTTTTAACGGATTCATCTCTCGACTCCGCACAGGCTTTACCCTGAAAAAACGCCGGTATCTCGGCGCCGTCAAGCCCGCCATTTTTATCGCAATCGATGTCATCGAAACTGGCGGCAAGGGGCCCCCGTGCTTCGTCACGGTCGACGAGGCCATTGCCATTGGCATCCAGCCCCTTGGCGCGGTCGTTGAGAGGTGGGAGTTTCGAGGCGGCGGGCGTGTCTTTGGCCGACGCTTTTGGGCAACCGCTGCCCGTAAAAAAGCCGCGTATCTCAGCACCATCTAAACCGCCGCTGCGATTGCAATCGATATCGTCAAAATTCGCCTCGATCGGCCCGCGCGCTTCATCGCGGTCAACGACACCATTCTTGTTCGTGTCGAGTTGCTGAGCACGCCCGGAAAGTGCCGTGCCTTGGGCGAGCGCTTCCGGCATTACAGCGACCAAGCACACTGCAAGAACGATTGGCGTCAACCCAACAACACTCAACCTTCGATAAAACAGCGCCAGGGCTGTTTTTTGCTCAACTCTCACCGTATCAGTCCCATCATTTCCTTGCGCATTGCGATATCCGTCAAACGGTCACGGCCCTATTTTCCGTTGTTCATCATCGTGTTAGAGGCGCCGATATACACGGCTGACAACATAGAGAACAACAGTTTCAGCCACCTCGGTTGCTCTACCACTCACTACGGGAACCGTTCGACTTAGATCAGTTGCCTCGTCCTCAAAGAGTTATGCCCAAAAGTTGGTGACGGGGCGATCAGGCGGCGTTTTGGATTTGCTTGATCCCGTCTTT
>JAQCKY010000113.1 GCA_027592155.1 Pseudomonadota bacterium | reverse complement strand
ATCGTAATGCGTCCGGCCCGGAATGCCGTGTCGTCACCCAACTTCCAAGCCGCCCAGCCGTGCGCGGCCTCATGGAGCGTAATCGCCAAGATCATCGGCAACAGCCACACCGACACGAGGCCGAGAATCGTCTCGAAATTCATGCACCCCCCTGAGTAGAATTTGCCGGAGACGCCGGCGTAACCCCACGAGGATCCATCAGAACGTTTAAGTGATTAAGCGTAGCATCCCGGTCAATTTCGCTGGGGATATCCACGCGAGCCGCGGCCCTTATCAAGCGACGTTTGGTATCGTTGGATATCGGCGTCGCGGCATTCGCAACTTCCGTCATCTCCGCCATTTCACCGGAGCAATGGAGGACGATATCGCAACCTGCCTCGAGGGCTTGCTGCGTTCGCTCGGCGAAACTGCCCTGCAGGGCCTTCATGGAAAGATCGTCAGAGACCAGAACGCCATCGAATCCAATTTCGGTTCTGATGATGCCTTCGATGACGGTTTTCGAGGTCGTCGCCGGCGCAGCCGCGTCGATCGCGGGATACACCACATGCGCCGTCATCGCCCATTCGCTGGCCCGGATATCCCGGAACGGGACATAGTCGGATGCCGCCAGCTCAGATCGGCTTGCGTTCACGACAGGCAGCTCCAAATGGCTATCGACCAGTGCACGGCCATGACCCGGGATATGTTTCATGATCGGCGCCACACCGCCGGCGAACAATCCCTCGCAGGCCGCCCGGCCAAGGACCGTCGCCATCGCCGGAGACGCTCCTGCCGCCCGGTTGCCGATGATCGGATCGGCCCCGGCGATGGGCAGATCGAGAACCGGCGCGCAGTTGACGGTTATGCCAAGATCATAAAGCTCGGCGGCAATCAGCCGCATGTTCATTCGGGCCGCGATCACCGCGCGGTCCAGATCCACGACGGCCATCGCCGCAAACGCCGATGCCGGCGGCGCGGCCCGCCAATGGGGCGGATTGAGCCGTTGAACCCTGCCCCCTTCCTGATCGATCAACACCGGCGCATCGGCCCGGCCAATACATTTGCGAAGCGACCGGACAAGAGCGCGGACTTGAGGCGGCGTATCGCAGTTCCGGGCAAACAGAATGAACCCCAGCGGATCGGTTTTGGTGAAAAACTCTTCCTCCGCCTCACTGAGCGTCAAACCGGCACAACCAAAAATGACCGATCGGGTGGTGTCAGAAATCACAGCTACCGGCCTGGTGACACGACAAGGCAGCCGACCTTTTGCTTGGTCAACTCCCCACAAGTTTCCCACCCCGTGCCGCGATTGCTGATCGGCCCCGCCCGCAGGCGATAGAACACGCCCCGGCTCCCCAAATCGGCTTTGACCACCGTCAGGGATAATTTTCCCAGCAGCGGCTGGTATTTCTTTTTAAGCCGTCCCCATTCATCGCGGGCCGCCTTTTCAGTGCGGACTGCCGCAATCTGAATGTGAAATCCGCCAGCGGCAGATTTTGAAGCCGATTTAGGGTCCGCGGCCGCCACTTTTGGCGCCGCTAAAGGCGCCGGTGGCGGGTTGGTCTTTGCCCTGGGCGGCGGTGGCGGTGGCGGTGGCGGTGGTGCCTTTGACGCCTCAATAATTCGCGGCAGTGGCTTTTGCGTGACCGCTTTGCTCGGCGACGAGTTAATTGGCGGCAAGGTCGCCGGGTCAGTTGGGTGTGCCGGCGTACCCGCGGCCGTCTCAATCGATGGTGGAACCACTGCAGCGGGTATTTTTGTCGGCGGCGGTAATGGCAACTCAGGCCGCGGCAATAGGGTCTCGGTTTTCACTGCCGGGACTTTCTTTTCAAGCCGCTCGTAAACCAATTTGTCGCGGTTCGGGACCTCAAGGCCACCCGGCGAGGCGGGACGGACCTTGATCGGCCCCTCTTCGGCCCGAACGATGATCATCTCACCGTCTTTACCGAAGAAATATTCCTCCCCCCAACCATACCAACCACCGACCCCGGCCCCGGCCCCGGCAATCAGCATGAGAAGGAGGATCAAAAGACTGAGGGGCACCTTACGCTTCGGGGTTCGCGGCTGGACCGGCTCGAAGGCCAACGTGTCGTCGCGTGGATCGATCCCTCCCTCCAGATCATCCATTTGGGCACTAAGTTCGGGCCTATTTCTATCTTCATCCGCCACGTTAAAGCTCCTCGACAGGGACCACGCCCATGACTTCAAGTCCAGACGCAATAACAAACGCCAATGCCTGAACCAAAGCCAGTCGGGCCAAGGTCAACTCCTTGTCCTCGCTATTGATGAATCGCAATGTCTCGTCTTCCCGGGCACCTTTTGTCCACAGGGCGTGAAACGCCGCGGACAGTTCTTGCAGATAGTAAGCCACTCTGTGCGGCTCATGCGCTTCCGCTGCAGCCTCGACCATACGCGGCCACTCCGCCATCGACTTAATCAACGCAAGCTCGGCAACATCCCCGAGACGATCGAGAGACGCAGCCTGCAACGCTTCCGGCGTGAGTTCACTCTCGCAGAACATCTCCGTGGCATGACGCAGCACGGAGCGGCAGCGGGCATGAGAGTACTGGACGTAAAACACCGGATTATCGCGGCTTTGTTCCGTCACCTTCGCCAAATCGAAATCCAGGGACGCGTCATTCTTTCGGGTCAACATGATAAACCGTACGACATCCTTGCCGACCCGGTCGATCACCTCGCGCAAGGTCACGAATGTTCCGGCCCGCTTTGACATCTTCACCGGCTGCCCGTCCTCTGACAGATTGACCATCTGACAAAGCTGGACGTCGAGCGCGCCTTCCCCGTCGGTGAGCGCCTTCACCGCCGCCGTCACCCGTTTGACATAACCACCATGATCGGCGCCCCAAACATCGATCATCGAGGGGTAGCCACGCTTCACTTTATCCAAATGGTAGGCCATATCCGTCGCAAAATAGGTCCAACTTCCATCGGACTTTTTGATCGGACGGTCGACATCGTCGCCAAAATTCGTCGAGCGAAACAGTGTCTGAGGCCGTTCCTCCCAATCGTCCGGAAGCTTTCCCTTCGGCGGCTCCAACGTACCGGTATAGATCAGGCCCCGCTCGGTTAACGTCGTCAGCACCTCATCGACGGCTCCCGCCGCAACCAGCTTCCGTTCGGAACTGAAGACGTCGTGTTCGACGCCAAGGGCCGCAAGATCATCCCGGATGAGGGCCATCATGGCGTCGATGACGGTGTCGCGGATCGGTTCAAGCCACTCACCCTCGTCGGCATTTTGCCATTTATCGCCTTCCGCCTTGGCGAGGTCCGCGCCGACATCGACCAAGTAATCTCCCGGATATAATCCCTCCGGCATCTCGCCCAGGGCCTCGCCGAGCGCTTCCCGATACCGCCAATGGGCGGATCGGGCCAGCGCGTCAACCTGAGCACCGGCGTCATTAATATAATATTCCCGGGTCACCTTGAACCCGGCTTTTGCCAGCAAGGATGCCAAGGCGTCACCGACCACCGCCCCCCGGCCATGACCGACATGCATCGGACCGGTCGGATTGGCGGACACATATTCAACGTTAACCACCCGCCCCTCGCCGACGGTCGAGCTACCGTAATCGGTCCCCAGCCGCAGGATATCGAGGAGCCGTTGACGCCAGAAATTATCTGTCAGGGTAAGATTGATGAACCCCGGTCCCGCGACGTCGGTGTTCGTCACGAATTCCAGTGTCGCCATGCCTTCGGCGATTGAGCCTGCGAGTTCCCGAGGGTTCATCCCCGCTGGTTTCGCCAGAACCATGGCCGCGTTTGTTGAAATATCGCCGTGGCTCACGTCACGGGGCGGTTCAACCGAAATCCGCGCATAGTCGAGCCCCGCCGGCAGTCCACCGCTGGCGGCAAGACCGTCCAGCACGGCGATAACATCGTCTTTGATCTGGTGAAACAGGTTCATCTTACTTTCTTCACGTCACGCTGACCGGACGATCGTTGGGTTCGGCCGCTCCGCGGAGAGGCGGTCGAACTCATCGAACGCAAACCGGTCCGTCATCCCCGCGATATAATCGGCGATGATATGGGCGATTTCATGGCCGTCTGCATGCGCGGCGGATTTGCGCCAGTCGCTCGGCAGCGCCTCAGGCCTTTCCATCAGGATGCCGAACAGGCCGACCACGGTATCTTGCGCCTGGTCAGTCATCCGATCGACTTTTTCGTGCCGGTACATATGACCGAAAAGGAACTCCTTCAAGCCGGAATCGACCTCGCGCATGCCATCGGAGAAGGCGACGATCGGTCTGGACAACGCGCGAACGTCGTCCGAAGAGCCGGGATTGGCCTCGGCCGCGCGCCTCCGGCTCTCCGACAAACAATCCGAAACCATCTCACCGATCAAGCGCCGCACCACTTCGGCGACACGGCGATCCGGGTCTACTGTCGGATATTTTTGGTTAACGTCCCGGTACAAGTCTCCGACCAGAGGGACATCGGCGAGATCTTCAAGTGTGAATAGCGCTGCCCGGACACCGTCATCCAGATCATGATTGTTATAGGCGATATCGTCCGCCAGGGCCGCGACCTGCGCTTCGGCACCGGCATAGCTGGAGAGTTCCAGATCGTGCCGTTGGTTATAGACCGCGATATGGCGCGGCAAAGGCGTATCGATATCCGGCCCGACCAGCGGACCATTATGTTTAACCAGCCCTTCGAGGCTTTCCCAGGTCAGGTTCAGGCCGTCGAATTCCGGATACCGGTTTTCCAAGCGCGTCACGATCGCCAGGGACTGCGCGTTGTGATCGAAACCACCGAAAGGTTCCATCATCCTGTTGAGCGCATCTTCACCGGCATGGCCGAACGGCGTATGACCCAAGTCATGCGCCAGTGCCAGCAGTTCGGCTAAATCCTCGTCGAGCCCCAGCGCCCGCGCAATCGTCCGCGCGATTTGGGCAACTTCCAATGAGTGGGTCAGCCGGGTCCGGTAATGATCGCCTTCGGAGTTCACAAAAACCTGGGTTTTGTACTCAAGGCGGCGGAAGGCCGTCGAGTGAATGATTCGGTCGCGGTCACGCTGAAAGCAGGTTCGGGTCGTGCTTTCGGGCTCCGGATAAAGCCTGCCGCGGCTCAACGCCGGATCGGATGCGTAGGGGACGTGATCCGCCACCGCCATGCTCTTGGTCACCATAACCTGAAAAAACCTTTATTCATCCGTAACTTATCCCAAACCGGCCCCTGAACCAACGATACGGCCCATACATTGACTTTATTCTGTTTCGGATTACATCTTGTGAACAATCGGCTATGATGCCGGTCGGAAAAAGTCCAATGGAGACGGTAGCTTATGGATGACCTACAGATCGCGGATCAAGGGATCATCATCACGAGCGCCTGCGCCGAGCGGGTCGCCAAGATCATCGAGCAGGAAGGCGATAGCAGCATGATGCTGCGAATCGCCATTGGCGGCGGTGGCTGCTCCGGTTTCCAATACGGCTTCGATCTGGACAATAAAATCAACGACGACGACAAAATTTTTGAAAAAGACGGCATCAAGATCGTGGTCGATATCATGTCGCTTGGTATGCTGGCCGGATCAGAGGTTGATTTTGTCGACGACCTGATCGGTGCGTCGTTCCAGGTCCGCAACCCCAACGCGGCGTCATCCTGCGGCTGCGGCGTCTCCTTCGCCATTTAGTATTCCTGCCGTCTAACGGCACCTCTCGATGCCCGATAAAAAGTCCCCCCGGCGAGCCTCCACATCACCGGAAAAGCGGCGCAAGCGCCAGAGACTTGGCCGCGGAGAACGCGAGCAAGTCATCATCACGGAGGCAACCAAGTTCTTTGCCGACCAAGGATTTCGCGCCTCGACCAGAGATCTAGCGAGAGCGATGGGGGTTACTCAGGCACTGCTTTACCGGTATTTCCCATCGAAGCGGCTGTTAATTGAAAAAGTGTTCGAATCCCGGATGGCGAATTGGGACCCGGCGCTGACAGAGATTCTCAGCACCCCTGACCGCACGTTGGACGACCGCCTCGTCCGGTTCTATCAAGGATTTGCCAAACGGTTTAGCCGCGCGGGCATTCGCCTTTTTCTGCGCGCCGAACTTGACGATCAGGGATATGCCGACCAATACACCTTTCCCCTCAACGAACGCATTCTCGCACCCGTGGTCGCCGCCTTGCGTCGTGAGGCGGGACTGCCCGATTTCGATACGCTTCCGATGCTACGGGGAGAGCGCGAACTCGTCATGACGCTCCACGGTGCCATCGCCCATATGGGGTTTCGCAAACATCTTTATGATTCCCCCCTCCCGGATAATCTCGGCGCTCACGTTAAGTTTTACGTCCGAGCATTTTTGTCGGGCGCATTGGAAAACATGCGCCGCATCCATGACGGTGAAGTGCCCGCCACCTTCCGGACCAAACTCGGCCCCGGCGGCGGGCGACCTAAGGAATAACGGCTGCTAACGTTTTACGGCCTGGACGAACGGCATGAAGGTAAAGGTGTAATCCTCATCGGCGGCATCGTCCTTATGACAAGCGAAACAGCGGCCGAATTTGGCATTTGCCTTACGGGCGCCGTTGCCCTCGAACCATGCATATTCCCATTCGCCGTTTCGCTTTTCGGCGGGATATTCGGCGCCCCATCCAACACGTTTTTCCTGAACGAAAAGATTGGTCACCGCACCGCTCGGAATGAATTTGACAATACGGTCTTTCATTGGCTTGCCGTCTGAACCGAGTTTGGCCTTGTAATCCTCCGCGACGAGGATCGTGCCTTGCGGCGCCGGCTTACCCGGAACCGCCTTCGCAAGCGCGTCCCGGTTGACATAAACAAACCGCACCCGTGCCGGCCCTCGCCCAGCCGGCTTATTCACGGCGGTAAATCGGACGAAATCCGTCTGATATCCTTCCGGAAACACGACCTTCTCCGGTC
>JAQCKY010000112.1 GCA_027592155.1 Pseudomonadota bacterium | reverse complement strand
CAACGGCCTGGGGCGAGAAGATCGTCAGATCGCTGCCGCGCTCTTGCTGCAATTTGATCTGGTTCTGCTCGATGCCCTCGCGCATGTCATCATCGCTGATTTCCAGCATCGCGCGGGACGCCTTGAAGGGGCCGCTTTCGACGGCAGCGAGCTGAGCCGCCCGCCAATCCTTCATTTTCTGCGGCGTCGTCGTGTAGTGGCCGTGGCAATCGATAATCATTTTATGTCTCCCTGCTAAATCAATTTTGTCGCGTCAAATTTCGGCGAATTAGCTTCGCCCCGTCAGATCGAGGCCCTTTTCAAGCCCAGCATAAGTCCGTCCCGCACCCGTCATCAGGAAGCGATATCCCTCATCGACAAGACGCTGCATGTTGCCGGCATTGGCATGAGGGTGGCCGACCACGACGTCGTGCTCTTTACAGGTCGCAACCACCTGGGCCATGCATTCGAGCAAGGCCGGATGTTCATAATCGCGGGGGAAGCCGAGTTCTTGGCCCATATCGCCCTCGCCGATCAGCACCGCACCGATCCCCGGTACGTTCTTGAGCATGTCGGGAAGATTTTTGATACCGGCCTGATCTTCAATCTGGATGATCACCAGAATTTCGCCGTGCGGGGCGAGCGGCCAGACGTCGGCGACGCTGTAATATTCCTGCTGGCTTAGCCCCCAGTAACGGGCGGCCCGGCCGGGACCGTCGCCCCGAATACCCTGGGGCTCGTAAAGCGGTTTGTCGGAAAGGCGCGGATAGCGGCAGGCCGCAACGGCGTTATAGGCTTCCTCGACCGTCGAGATATGGGGCCAGACGATACCATAAACGCCGGTATCCAGCGCCTGTTTGGCATGCCATTGGCCTTGTTCCACCCCGTTGACCGGGATGCGGCACAGCGGAACGACCGGCGGTGCCAGAGAGCCCGATTTGGCAATCTGTGCCCGGCTGAGCATGAATTGCATCGAATCCCGAAGTGCCAGAATGTCCCACGGCGCATGCTCGCCTTCGAAAACAATCCCGTCAAACTTAGACCCCGCCATGGCGAGCGCGGTCTGGATATCCATGCTGGCAAAACTCGTAAATGAATGTCCGCCGTTCTCCAGCGCGCCGATGACACCGTTCAGTCGTGGCAAATCCGCCATTTTTTATACCCCTGCTTTTATAGGTCGCGTCAAAAATTCCGCTCAGATTGTGTCGCGCCCGCGCGGCTTGAACAAACAGTTTATTTGCTAATGACTTGTTCCCCTTCTGCCCCTGGGGGCGGAGAGGGTTAGGGAGAGGTGAGGGGACTCTTTCTTCGTAGCGGAAAACGGCATCGAGATCCCCCCCTCTCCCACCTGCGGGCCGAAGCGCTATGGCGGGCAAAGGCCCGTCACGCTTCGCGCGCCACCCTCTCCGTCCCACCGGCGGAGAGGGAAATCCCCACAATTGACCCCGATCAAGTCGGCTAATTGAGAATCCCTCTAATTATCGAGCGATTCGATGGCTGGGACCTCTCCCCGTCATTTTTCGCGACATTATTCTATCCGAATT
The DNA here is from genome assembly GCA_027592155.1 of Pseudomonadota bacterium. Classification (GTDB taxonomy): domain Bacteria; phylum Pseudomonadota; class Alphaproteobacteria; order Rhodospirillales; family UBA2165; genus JAQCKY01. The sequence goes on along the minus strand of JAQCKY010000112.1, from coordinate 5,360 downwards.
AGGGGTACTCAGTATGGCATGGTCGATAATGGTTCCGGTGCTCGTCGGGGGATTTACCGGACTGTTTATATCTTCGCGCGCGGTCGATACCGGGATATTCGTCCATGGCATTATCTTTCTGCTGACCGCCATCGTGTTCGGCTTCGTGGTCATCGCCAAGGGTGAGAAGGTTATCCGAACCTCAATGACGATGAATGGCTGTGGGGCGGCAAGCTTGAGAATATCGCCACCACCATCACCCACGGTATTCGTCATGAGGCAGACGAAAATACCCGTGTTTCCGACATGCCTGCCTACCTGACCGACGAAATTTTAACGGTCGCTCAGATCGACGATGTCACCGAATATGTCTTGTCGCTCAGCGGTAAGGCCGAAGACATGGCGAAAGTCGCCCGCGGCAAACCCCATTTCGCCGAGCACTGCGCCGCCTGTCACAAGCCCGACGGAAGCGGAAATCCCGAACTGGGGGCACCCCCGCTCAACAACAATCTCTGGCTCTACGGCGGCGAACGCGCCGTTATAAAGCAGATGATTTCGCGGCCCCGCAAGGGCGTGATGCCGGCCTGGGGGCCGTTGCTGCAGCCCGTCACCATCAAGAAGCTCGCGATCTATATCCATTCCCTCGGCGGCGGCCAGTAGTCCATGCTCAAGGACGACTTCGATCCGGACCCGGATGTCGAGCAATTCGACGTTGAGGCCGTCAATAAAAAGGAAAACCGCTCCCTCTATGCGGCGCGGGTCAAGATCCATCCCAAGCGGGTGCATGGCAGTTTCCGCACCCTCAAATGGTGGATCATGGGCATCACCTTGTTCATCTATTACGGCACACCCTGGCTACGCTGGGACCGGGGCGACCATTTGCCGGACCAAGCCGTTCTAATCGACCTGCCGGGACGGCGGTTCTATTTCTTTTTCATCGAAATCTGGCCCCAGGAATTGTTTTTCGTCACCGGCCTCTTGGTGATGGCAGGAATAGGACTGTTCCTGACCACCAGCGCCGCCGGGCGCATGTGGTGCGGCTATTCCTGCCCGCAGACCGTCTGGACCGATCTCTTCGTTGCGGTGGAACGCTTCGTCGAAGGGGACCGCAACGCGCGGCTGCGCCTCGACAAGGCACCCTGGTCGATGAGCAAATTCAGCAAGCGAGTAGTTAAACACGCCATCTGGATTTTTATCGGGTTCGGCACCGGCGGTGCCTGGATTTTCTACTTTGCCGACGCGCCGAAACTGATCGTTGATTTCTTTACCCTGAACGCTTCACCGGTAGCCTACATCACCGTCGCCGCCTTCACCGGCGCGACTTATTTGCTGGGCGGTTTCGCCCGCGAGCAGGTCTGCACCTATATGTGCCCGTGGCCCCGCATCATGGGCGCCATGATGGATGAAGAATCCATGGTCGTGACCTATCGCCGCGACCGGGGAGAGCCCCGCGGCGCCCACAAGGCCAGCGACAGCTGGGACGGCCGGGGCGATTGCATCGATTGCAATGCCTGCGTCGCCGCCTGTCCGATGGGCATCGATATTCGTGACGGCCAACAGCTCGAATGCATCACCTGCGCGCTCTGTATCGACGCCTGTGATGATGCGCAAAATCGACCGCCCCGTCCGGCTGATCGATTACGCCTCCGTTGCGGGGGAAGCGCGGCGGGCCGAAACCGGCCTCACCAGCATTCGGCCGATCCGGCCCCGCACCATCACCTATTTCCTGTTATGGTCTTTGGTCGGCGTAATCATGCTCTATGCCCTGTTCACTCGCGCCGATATGGACATCAACATCCTGCGCGACCGAAATCCTCTGTTTGTCCAGTTGACCGATGGCAGCATCCGCAACGGCTATACCCTCAAGGTGCTCAACAAGGCTCATCTCCAGCGCAGTTTTGGCCTGACCCTGGAGGGCGTCGAGGGTGCTCAATTGCGGGCCGTCGGGGCGCAAGACCGCAGTGGGCATCCGACCTTCACGGTACTGCCGGATCAAATCCAAAGCTTCCGTATCCTGGTGACCGTGCCATCTGCCTCCCTCAAAGGCACCTCAACGGATATTCGTTTCGTCATCAGCGATCCCAACAGCGACAACACGGCGACTTACGATGCCGTCTTCCGGGGGCCGGACAAATGAGCTTTGTGCGCACACAGCCTTTCACAAACCGGACCGCGCTTTATGGCGTTCTCGCGTTCTTCGCGATCATCTTCGCCGCCAACGGCGCCTTCATCTATTTTGCCCTGTCGAGTTGGCCGGGATTAGTGTCCGAAACCGCGTATCAGGACGGCCTCCAGTTCAATGCAGATCTCAGCCAGGCCGAAACGCAAAGGAGCAGAGGGTGGCAGAGCAAATTATCCGTCGGCACCAACAGCGTACTCCATCTCCGCATCGCGGATCGCAACGGCAAGGCGGTTTCCGGCCTCGCCGTCTCGGCCCGGCTTACGCGCCCCGCCCATGATCGCGATGACCAGGATGTCCCTCTTCGCCCCGGCCCCGGCGGTGCTTATGTCAGCCTACCGGTGCCCAACCTGACCGGTGCCTGGCGTGTTCGTATCCTCGCCAAGGCCCCCACTGGTGAGACATACCGCCGCGATATTGAGCTTATGGTGGCGCCATGACCGCGTTGGATCCGCGCCCGATCAAGACCGCGAACCTGATCGTCGAAAACGTCAGCTGCGCCGACTGCATCGGAAAGATCGAGCGCACCGTCAACGCGATGGACGGGGTGACTGACGCACGTCTCAATATGAGTACACGGCGCCTCAAGGTCGATTGGTTGACCGGTACGACCGACGCGGATGCCATCGCCGACCGGGTCACCGCTCTCGGCTATCCCGCCATACTGTTCGACACTGAAAAACTGCAATCCAGCGCGACCCGCGAAGAGCGCCGGTTATTACTCGCCATGGCCGTCGCGGGTTTTGCCGCGGGCAATGTCATGCTGCTCTCGGTCGCCGTTTGGGCGGGTGCATTTTCAGAGATGGGCCCTGCAACCCGAAGCCTTTTCCATTGGATTTCAGCTCTTATCGCTCTGCCCGCCATCGCCTTTTCCTGTCGGCCGTTCCTGACCTCGGCCTGGCGGTCCCTCAAAGGCGGGGCCGTCAACATGGATGTGCCGATCTCCTTGGCAGTGCTGTTGTCAGCGGGGCTCAGCCTGCAGCAAACCTGGGCAGGCGGTGCCCATGCCTATTTCGATGCCTCGGTAACATTGCTCTTCTTTTTGTTGGTCGGCCGCTATCTCGATCACCGCATGCGCGCCAAGGCCCGCTCCGCCGCAGAACAGCTAATCGCCCTCTCCTCTACCCACGCGACCCGGCGCACACCTAACGGCGAGATGAGCCGCGTCGCCCTGGAAACCGTAATGCCCGGCGACGTCCTTGTCGTCGCGGCGGGAGAACGCATTCCCGCCGATGGTACCGTCCGTCACGGCGAAAGCGATATTGACCGCAGCCTGGTGACCGGCGAGTCGGTGCCGGAACCCGCCATACCGGGCATCGGCGTTTTCGCCGGCACGCTGAACCTAACCGGTGCCTTAGAAATTGACGTGACCGCTGTCGGCCCGGACACCTTCCTCGCCGAGGTCGCCGGCTTGATGGAGGCAGCAGAACAGGGCCGTGCGGGCTATATCCGCCTCGCCGATCGCGCCGCCCGCATCTACGCACCGGTGGTTCATCTCACCGCGGCCGCGACGTTTCTACTATGGTGGGGCCTCCTGGGTGCCGATTGGCCGGTCGCGCTTATTACCGCAATATCGGTGCTGATCATCACCTGCCCCTGTGCCCTGGCCCTCGCCGTGCCCGTCGTCCATATCGTCGCCAGCAGTTTGCTGTTCCAGAGGGGAATTTTGGTCAAATCCGGCGATGCGCTGGAAAAGTTAGCCCAAGCAGACACGGTCGTCTTCGACAAGACCGGCACGCTGACCCTGGGTAAACCTATCCCGACGAACCTTGGTGACATTGCACCCGACTTGGTAACGCTGGCGGCCTCACTCGCCGCCTATAGCCGTCACCCGCTCTCCCTTGCTCTTTCCAATGTCCATCCGGGCGCCTGCCTCCCGGTCACGGACGTGCAGGAATTTCCGGGCAGCGGACTGGAAGGAACCGTCGACGGGCGACGGGTCCGTCTCGGCCGCCGCTCATGGTGCGGCGTTGAGAATGAAAATGCGCCGGAAGCATCAAGCCTAGAACTTTGGGTGAGTATTGCCGACGAGAGAGCATTTCGGATCGAGTTCGAAGATCAACTCCGCCTCGATGCCGCCGGAACCATTTACACCCTGAAGGCAATGGGGCTGGAGATCGAAATGCTGTCGGGTGACCGGCCGGTTGTCGCCGGGCGCATCGCGGCCGAACTGGGCATTTCAGCATGGCATGCGGATATGCGCCCCGATGAAAAGCTCCGTCACATCCAGTCATTGGGCCAAGCCGGACGGAAACTATTGATGGTCGGAGACGGGCTGAACGATGCGCCGGCCCTCGCGGCGGCTTGGGTCTCGATGGCCCCGGCACAGGCAGCGGATGTCAGCCGTACCGCCGCCGATCTCGTCTTCCAAGGCGAGACGCTGTTTCCCGTCGCCTATGCCGTCAAGACCGCCCGCACCGCCAATCGGGCGGTCAACCAGAACTTCGGGTTCTCGCTACTCTATAATTTGATCGCGGTACCGATCGCGGTGGCCGGCTTTGCGACCCCGTTGGTCGCGGCGGTCGCCATGTCGACATCTTCCCTCGCCGTCACCTTAAATGCGTTGCGGCTCAGAATGGGTAAGGCCCCGAAATGACCATCCTCGGCCTCCTCATACCGATCGCCTTAGCGCTGGGATTTATAGGACTGATTGCCTTCGTTTGGGCTCTGCGCAATGGTCAGTTCGAAGATCCAGACGGGGCCTCCATGCGGGTCCTCCTGGACGATGACATCGACACCGGTAAACGCTAACCCGCGGAGCCTCTGGCTTCGCGAACCGCGATATAGACGCCGCTGCTGACGATGATAATGATCCCGGCCAGCGAGAGCGGCTCCGGAAAATCCTGAAAAAACAGATAGCCGAACAAGATCGCGCCGACCATCTGGAAATAGTGGAACGGCGAGACCACCGATGCTTCGCCGTAATAGAACGCGCTGAAGATACAAACCTGACCGATCATGGCGACGAAGAGAAACGCCCCCAGGATCGCCAAATCCTCAGGGCGCGGCAGTAGCCAAACCGCCGGCACCAGCGGTGTAATCGCGATCGCCCCCAAACAGGATGAATAGGCGACAGTCGCCAGCGCCGTTGCATGGGGGGTCAGCTTGCGGTTCATTACGAAATAAAAACCGAGCAGAAAGCCCGAAGACGCGCCGAATATATAACCAAGCACTTCGCCCTCGAGCTCCGGGCGGATGATGA
>JAQCKY010000111.1 GCA_027592155.1 Pseudomonadota bacterium | reverse complement strand
CGTTGACGACTTTTTCGTTCTCCTGCCAGGTCGCCGAATTGACCGGCACCTTGCGCCGTTCGGCTTCGGCAAGCATTTCCTTGTCGCTTATGAGCGCGGTAAATGCCTTGCGGACCGTATCGACGGTTGCCTTTGGCGTGCCGGGCGGAAGGTAGAAGGCCTGGCCGATATCAAACCCGACTTCCAGCAGCCTGAGCATCTTGCCGTTCATGTCGCCCTTGACGATATCGCGCAGCCGCGGCACGTCTTTGACTTCCGGACGAACCGGCCCGATCGTGGCGAAAATCTTGACCTTGTTGTCGCGGATCCAGTAGGGCTTTGCGCCGAGATAGCCCGAATAGAAATTGCCGCGTCCCTGAACCTCGCCGCGCTCCATCGCGAGATTGATGGCACCGCCACCCTTATATCCCTTGATCATCTTGTATTTGGTACCCACCACGGCGTTGAGGAAGGTCGGAAGCTGGTAGTTGATCGAGCCCACACCCGACGCGCCCATGATCACTTCGTTCTTCATCTGTTTTTCGATGGTGTCGTGCTTGACGTCGTGCCAAACGCCCAGCGTATAGGTGCGGACCGACAGCGTGCCGATCCAGTTGAATTCGCGCGGGTCGAACCGGACCTTGCGCATCAGCGGGATAATGACCGATCCCGGATTGATCTCGGCAATGACCGTACCATCCTTGGGTGCCGCGGCAGCCATGTAGTTAGCGGCTTTCACACCGCCCGCGCCGGGACGGTTCTGCACCACCGTGGTCGGATTGCCCGGCAGATGCTTGCCGATATGGCGCTGCACAAGCTGGCCGTATAGATGGAACGTGCCGCCGCTGCCCGATGGCACGATGACGGTAACGGTCTTGTCGGCGAAATCGGCTGCGAAGGCCGGCGACGCGACGGCGAATGCCGCCAGCGCTGCCGCGGTAAGAGCGCCGCGAGTGACTACTCGATTTGACATGAGCTTCTCCCTGTTGGTTTTAAAAGGCGGTTTCTATTATTATAAAATACTAGTATCTGAGGACCTTAGACGCCCTCTGGAGAATCGGCTTCGGGGTCTTCATCAACTCGTCGATATTCGCCTGAACCTGGGCGCCCGACAGTGGCGCCAGATCCATCTTGCGCTTTGTTGCATCGGCGAGGAATTTCGGATCCTTCATCGTCTCATCGAATGCCTTGCGGAATGCCGCCACCTGCGCCCTGCTGGCGCCCGGCGGGAATCCGACGATGCGGGCCATGGTCACGGGGGCGGAAACTAGCTTTGCGACCGCCACGTCCTCGGGCTTCACCAGCTCGTGGATCAGCGGTGTGTCTTTCATTCCTGGATCTCTATTCAGGCCGGCCTGAGCGATCACCGTGACAGTCTTGTTGGCGATCCATTCCGGTTTGATGGTGCTCCAGCTCTGCAACGAGCCGCCGCGTCCGTCGGCCTCGCCCTTCTCCATCGCGAGGGTCATGTTGCGGGTGCCCGAATAGCCGGTGACGATCTTGAATTTGGTGCCGAGCAGGGAATTCATCAGCGTCGGATAGATATAGGTCTCCGAGCCCTTGCCCGACGCGGCGATAATGATCTCCTTGTTCCGGGCATCCTGCCAGCTAGTCGCAACCTTGCTCATCACCGTTACGGCGCTGTTCAGCTCGGCCATATTGCCGATCCAGTGCATCTTGCTCATATCGAACTTGATGCCGCGCGGCCGGATAAGCTGGAACAGCGGATGGGTCCAGAACGGCATCAGCAGGGTCGTTCCATTCTTGGCGGCGGCGTTGTAAACGTAATTCGATGCCTTAACCCCGCCAGATCCGGGCATGTTGGTAACTAGAATCGTTGGATTTCCGGGGATTCTGGACGCGATATGCTGGACCAGGGTCCGGGAATACAGATCGTATCCACCGCCGGCGCCTGCGCCGATGACAAAACGAACGGTGTTGCCTTTGTAAAAATCGGCGACCTCGTCCGCCTGCACGGGCAAGGCCAGGGCGGCGACGCTAAGCGCAGCGCTGATCGAAAGTGTAAAACGATTCATGAATGCGACCTTTCAAAACCAATTTATTGCCAAGACCCTCAAAACGGGCTGGATTTTGCGAGCTTAGGAAAAATGCCATCGTTTGCATACCCCTATAGCTTGGCGGGCGGTTGCATACGGATGATCGCCGTCGCACTATTCGGTTACAAATAACCAGAGCAAACAGGACAAACAGGGGGATATCTCATGGCGTTTTCAAGCTGGCGCGGCATTGTCGGAATCATCAAACCCACCATGCGGCCCGGCGGGCTGGAAGACATGATCCGGCTGCTGCCGGAAGGGATCGGCGTGATCCCGCTGTTTAACGATATCCAGCGCGGCGACCGCAGCGAATTCAAGGAAGTGATGAAGGATTACGATGCCAAGGTCGCGATCCTGGCGGAGCAGGGATGCAATGTGATCCATCCGGAGGGCGCGCCGCCCTTTATGGTCATGGGACTCGATGGGGAAGCCAAGAAGATCAAATCCTGGGAGCGGAAACACAAGATCCCGGTCTTTACGTCCGGCACCAACCATATCGCCGCGCTGAAAGCGCTCAAGGTCAAGCGTATTGTCGGTGCCAGCTATTTCCGCGGCGAGATCAACCAGACCTTTGCCGCCTATTTCAAGGCGGCGGGGTTCGATGTGCTGGCCTTCGAGGGCATGGATGTCGATTTCAACCAGGCGCAGAACCTGTCCTCGCATCAGGTCTATGCCTTTATCAAGAAACTGGTCCTGAAGAATCCCAAGGCGGACGGCATCTACATGCTGGGAACCGGCTGGAAGGTGCTCGATATTATTCCGCTGCTCGAGGGCGATTTGGGCATCCCAGTGGTTCACCCGGTCCCGTCACGAGTCTGGGAATTCCAGAAGCGTCTGTCGATCCATGAGCCCCGCGAAGGTTATGGCCGATTGCTCGCCGAGATGCCGAAGATGGTCAAATTGTGATCTTTGAACCTGCAGTAAGACGGTTATGAGCCTGCTCGATCCCTCCCGCGCGCAGCGCTATATGGAAATCGCCCTTGAGGAAGCGGCCGAGGCCGCCCTTCGAGGCGAGGTGCCGGTCGGGGCGATTGTCGTCGATGGCGCCTCCGGTGAAATCCTCGCCGCCGACGGCAACCGGACCGAGGAACTGCGCGATGCTACCGCCCACGCGGAAATGCTGGTCCTGCGCGAGGCGGCTAAAATCCATGGCGGCGGCCGGCTGCTGGGCTGTGATCTCTATGTCACGCTGGAGCCCTGTGCGATGTGCGCGGCGGCGATCTCGTTTGCCCGTATCCGCCGGCTTTATTTCGGCGCAATTGATGCCAAAGGGGGCGCGGTCGAGAGCGGGCCGCGCTTTTTCGATCAACCCACCTGCCACCACCGTCCCGAGACCTATGGCGGGATCGACGAGATCCGGGCATCGACCATGTTGCGGGAGTTCTTTCAGGTCCGTCGCTAAGACGGCGTCTTTACCGGCTACGCCCGGGCCGGTAGCCCTGCGGGTGGATGGTAACCTACTGTTTACGGTGTTTTTTCACGGCTTCTTCAACCCTTCGCGGCAAAGTGCGGTCTTCCATTAGACGGGCAGGGAGAACGGTATGAGGGGACTGATCGCAGCGGTGGCGGGACTGACGCTTTGTATTGCCGCAAGCGGCGCCTATGCCAGCGACGATGAAGAGGCGGCCAAGGCAAAGGCCGCTGCCGAAGCCGCAGAGAGCGCCTTCCATCAATTGTCCGTCTTTAGCTGAGGGTGTTGAAGAACTCGGATATGGGACGGCTCTTCGGTCTCTGCGGTTGAGATGAGCGGAGTTTTTGATCCTGCCGCCGACGATGTCGGGGCGGGTTTGGCGTTTCAGGCTGTTTGTTTCCGGTTCCTGTTCATTAGATCAAGCCATTATCGGTCCCGGCGGCGGCCTGATGACGTGTTTTGCCAGCCTTTTCAGATTCTGGACGGTAGCGGTCAGCAAAAACTCGTCTCTGGCGCCGGTCAGGCCCCGGAGCCGGAGCCGCGTCATCGACAGATGGCGTTTCGCCTCGCCAAACAACCTCTCGATCTGTTTGCGATTGATGGCGGAGTCCCAATATTCATCGGTCCCCATCAGGGAGTGTACATAATCACGTGCTTCCTGATTGACATCGCGCTGAACCCGACGCTCCCGGCTGGTGGTGCAGTGAGGCTTGAGCGGACACGCGCCGCAGTCACTGCGTTTGGCAATATATTTGAGGGTGGTGCCATCATGAACAGTGCCCGACGTTTTCAGCTCTTTGCCGCCAGGACAGATATAAAGATCGCGCTCGCCATCATAGCTAAACTCAGCCCGGCTGTAGATGCCGTCCGCCGCCACTGCGGTTTGATCCCACACCGGAATATGGGGGGTGATCTCATGGTCCACCAGCCAGCCCAGCATCTCACCCGTTCCGTATGCGACATCACCTGCAATGCGGTCGGGCTTGAGACCGAAGCGCCGTTCGGTGCGCTCGATCATGGTCTCCGTCGCGTCGACCTCCATGGAGATGCGGGTCGGCGTGGCCTCAACATCCAGGACGACGGCATTTTCCATATCCATCAGGTAATTCAGACTGTAGCCGAACATCACCTTGTGGCGGCCCCGCACCGTCCACGCGGCACAGGGATCGGTCGGCGACATGGCCTTGGGCTTCTGATCAGGATTGAGGGGAGGGTTGTCGCTCTCAAGCGCCTCGACAAATTCCCGGACCGCCCGCTGCGCCAGCTGTTCCTCCGACCAATCGACCTCTGCGCCCTTGATGCGCGCAAAACGGCTGGCGTCGGCCTCGATCACGCTGGCATCGACCGCGAACCCTTCGCCGCCCACCAGACCCGCCTTCATACAGCCGAAGACCACCTCTTCAAACACGGTGCGAAGAATATCGCTGTTGCGGAACCGCCCGTGCCGGTTGACCGAGAATGTCGAGTGATCGGGCACCCGATCTTCAAGACCCAACCGGCAGAACCACCGATAGGCCAGGTTCAACGCCACCTCCTGGCACAACCGACGCTCGGACCGGATCGAGCAACAGTAGCCGACCAGAAGCATTCGGATCAGAAGTTCCGGATCGACCGACGGACACCCCGTATGGCTGTAATAAGGAGCAAGCTCGGCCCGCAACCAGCTCAGATCGAGAACCGCGTCGATCTTCCGCAGAAAATGATCCGCAGGAATACGATCTTCCAGACAAAACTCGTAAAATAGACGGTCTTGAGACCCAGCCCGTTCGCCCATCATGGCAAAACCCCGTCGTCAAATGCCCAATTAATGGAATCACGACGGCAAGCCAGATTCAACAGAGTTCTTCAACAGTCTCAGCTAATCTGAGAAATTCCCGCGCCAAAACCGGTGTCCGTTTATGGATGAGGAGCGGAAATTGCGAGACGTTGCCGGATTTGGCCAGAGAACGCAGCCGGGGCAGACGGCTGACAAGAAAAATGGCGGGACCTTGAGGTCCCGCCACCGAGTAGAGGCGCTTCTTAGAGACGCCTTATTATCTCTGAATTACGTGGACTGCGACTTATCGATGCAGTCGTAAGATGATCCAATTTGTTGCCGTCACCCCGCCGTGTCAAGCGATGCAATGGCGTAAGAAAAACTGGTGGAAATTTATTGGCACAGCAAGAGTCTTAGATTCACTAAGCATCTGTTTAACAAACATAAAACAGGGTAGTTGCGGGAGCGATATTTCCCATACTAAACTAGAACCATCATTCGGTTTTAAACCGCAATAAACAGGAAAGGGAGGCCATGGCGGATAACGTCACCGAGCAGTTGACGATCGGAGACTGCACAACCCAGATGATGAAAGGGGGCACTGGCCCCACCATGCTTTATCTGCATGGAGCCGGTGGCAGCAAAGGCTGGTCGCCGTTCATGGAGCAGCTTTCGGACCGGTTTTCGGTGCTGGCGCCGGACCATCCGGGCTTCGGCGCCTCGGACACGCCGGACTGGCTCGACGGCATGACCGACCTTGTTTATTTCTATCTCGATTTTCTCGAACAGCTCGATCTGCGCGACATCCATCTGGTGGGCCATTCGATGGGCGGCTGGCTCGCAGCCGAGCTTGCCGTTCGCGGCACCGGACGTTTCCGCACCCTGACGCTGGTATCCTCCGCGGGCATTCGCGTGCCCGGCGTGCCGATGGGCGATCTGTTTATGTGGACGGCTGAAGACAAGGCCCGCCGGATGGTATTCGACCCGGTCGTCGGCGAGCAGCGCGCCAACGCGGTGCTGACCCCGGAAGAAGCCGATGTCGCGCTCAAGAACGCCTTTACCTCGTCAAAGCTGTGCTGGAGCCCCCGCTTCCACAATCCCGACCTGGAAAAGTGGCTCCACCGCATCAAGATTCCGACCATGATCCTGTGGGGAGAAAACGATCCGATCTTCCCGCCGCCATATGCGGAAGCCTACAACGAGATGATTGCCGGCTCGGAGCTTCGGATCTTTCCCGAATGCGCCCATTCGCCCCAGCAGGAAAAGCTGGACGACTTTATCGCCGGCATTGACGCCATCACCGCCAAAAGCTGAAGGAGCGGTCTCATGAAATTTTTCTTCTTTCACCTGATGCCCTATGCGGATGTCGATCTCGACGCGATCGAGGACTCCGCCTGGATCACCTTCCCCAACCGCCATTACGATCCAAAGAAGGGCCACAAGCTCTATAACCGCTATCTCGATGAGCTGGAGCTCGCCGACGAGCTAGGCTTCGACGGGATGTGCGTCAACGAACATCACCAGACGGCCTACGGCATCATGCCGCAGCCGTCGATCCTCGCCGGCGCGTTGGCGCGGCGAACCAAAAATGCCAAGATCTGCGTCCTTGGCCGCGCGCTGCCGCTGACCAGCAACCCGCTGTCGATCGCCGAGGAATATTCGATGATCGACAATCTCACCGGCGGGCGCCTG
>JAQCKY010000110.1 GCA_027592155.1 Pseudomonadota bacterium | reverse complement strand
GCCTTTGCCCGCCAGCCGTTTTACCGTCTCAAGATCGGACTTGGGCTGCGTCGGCTGGCACCGGCAATTGTCGTCAACGACTCCTATTTTCGCCGCGCGCTGATGGCGGACAGTTTGGTGTGGATGTCGGGTGCCGACCGTAAGATTTCATCTCTCCCCTTTATCAACGAGGCGACACGGACGGAATTTACCTATTATCTCAGTCAGGTGGATCAGGTCATCGATACAGGCCCTTATCCAACCCATGAGATCTTTCGGCATTACCGGTTTTTGTCCGCGCTCTTGGGACAGGAGGTGCTGCCCGCGGCACCCCGGATCGACTGGCCCGGCGGTGAAACGCCGATCGCCGGTGACCGTCCCTATGTCGTCCTCAACCCCGGGAGTAACGAGCCTGGGCGGCGTTGGCCGTTCAATTCCTATCTCGATACAGCCGCGCATTTTCTGGAAGACGATTACCGAATTGTGATTGTCGGCGGGCGTGATGAGCGGCCTGGCGATTATCGGGACCGGTTCGGGGAGCGCGATGACATCATCGACCTGACGGGGAAAACCGGACTTTCGACATTGGTCGATATTATGCAGAACGCGGCGATGGTCATCAGCAACGATACAGGCCCTGCCCATATCAGCATCGCCCTCGGCACACCGACCGTAGTGGTGGTCGGCGGCGGTCATTTCGGAAGTTTCGTGCCCTACCCCGAAGATGTTTCACCCGCGAATGCTCGTTTTGTCTACGAACGCATGGAGTGTTATCACTGTTTTTGGCGCTGCGATAAACGGCGCAGCAAGGTCGATGTCTTCCCTTGTATCAGTGCGGTAGGCGTCGATGAAGTTTGGCGTGCGGTGAGGAGCTTGCAGTCGTGAGTGACCTGGGGAAACGGGCAGAATTTTACGCAAGCTACGAAGGCTTTAAATCCTATTCCGTTCCGCAGCTGAAAGCTAAACAAGCGCGCCTATTCGACCGCCAGTTTTGGCAGCCCGCGGATTGCAAAGACACGATGTCAATGCTTGAACTCGGCTGTGGAACCGGTTTGTTTTTGTCGTATCTCGATCAAAAAGGCGTTCGCGACTTTATCGGTGTGGATGCGGACCCCGCTCTCGCGGACGTCATCCCGGAATCCGTGTCGGATCGTTTTAAGGCGACCTCGATCGATGAGTTTATCGAAGGCCTAGAGAAAGACCGCAGATTTGACCGCATTATCATGTGGGATGTGCTGGAACATTTTGAACCGACGGACGGTGCCGCTTTGCTGAGGCGCCTTTGCCAACATCTTCCCGATGACGGCCTGATTGCGGTCAAGGTCCCGAATGTCGGCTCGCCGTGGGGGTTGGCGTTTCAATATGGCGATCTTACTCACCTCGCCGCTTACACCCCGTCGAGCATGCGGCAGTTGGCCATCGCCAGCGGCTATGACTGTGTCGCCTGTTATGGGGAGGTCAGCGGTACGCCGCGGCGCCGTCTGACGGACCCGATGGTGCATTGGTTTCTGTCCAAGATGCTGATGCGTTCTCCCGAAATTTGGTCGGCGAACTTTTTCGCCTTGCTTCGTCCCCGCGCTGAGGCATGAGCCTTTTCAAACCGCGCCGGTCCCATTCGCCCAGCGGGGTTTTGCTGGTGTCGTTCGGCGGCCTCGGCGATACGGTTCTGTTGGCGCAAGTCATTGCCCGCTACGAAGCCCTGGCAGAACCGGGCGAAAAAATTACGGTCCTGCTGCGCCGGGATTCGGTGCAAATGGGATTTCTGTTTCCCGAACGCTTTTCGGTTATCGAGGTTGATCACGATGCCTTTCGCCGATCGTGGCGGTACCGCCGAGCGACCTTGCGCGGACTCTATGCCGCGAATTTCCGGTTGGTGATCAGCTTGGATCATCTTCGTCATCCCTTGCTCGACGAACGAATGATCGCGGCCTGCGAAGCGTCAGAAACCATCGCCATGGAGCCGCGGTCGTGGCGGAAATATGATGCGCGGCTTCAAGAAAACCGAACGCTGTACAACCGGCTCTACGACAGCGGTGAAAATCATGTCGACAAGGTGATCCGCTGGACCCGTTTTGCCGATTGGCTCACCGGAGAGACCGCCGATCCGGTGCGGCTGGGCTCCGCGCGGTTGAATTTGCCGCCGCCGGCAAAATTGGAAAAACCAACAGTGGTCCTGATCCCCTTTTCGGCGGTAAAGGAAAAACAAAGCCTCGCCGAGCTTTATCATCGGCTGGTCGGCAAACTTCCAAGCGGCTATCAGGCAATCATCGCCGGTGCCCCCGGCGATATGGATAGAAATCCGTCCTACCAGCCCTTGCTTGAGCTGCCGAACGTTCATTTTGACGGATCGCGGTTTAAGGACTTGGTCCCAACTCTGCGGGCGGCTAGGCTGGTCGTTTCGGTCGACACGGCGGGCATGCATCTCGCGGTCGCGGCAGGCGCGCCGACGCTCTGTCTGGCAAGCGCGGCCTATGTGAACGAAATCGTTCCTTACGCGGAAGAGATCACGCCGCCAAATGTGGCGTTCCTCTATACCCCAATGGACTGCGCGGGGTGTCTCGGTGCCTGTATTCATCCAAGCGAGCGCGGCATGTATCCTTGCGTCGCCCGGTTGGATGAGGATCAAGTCTTGGAACGGTTCAAATCAATGCTGGGCGGGGCCACTCCGGAATGACAGGCTGGATTGCCGCGACCCGGATTTATCTGGATCGGCGTGTTCTCGCGGTCTTGGTGTTGGGGTTCTCCAGCGGCCTTCCGTTCCTGCTGGTGTTCGGTACGTTGTCGTTCTGGCTCAAATCCGAGGGCGTCTCGCTTGCCGCTATCGGCATCTTTTCTCTGGTGCGGACTCCCTACACCTTCAAATTTTTATGGGCCCCGCTGATCGACCGATTGCCGCTGCCGGTTTTGACCCGGGTTCTAGGGCGGCGGCGGGGGTGGACATTGTTCACACAATTTCTGCTGATGCTGTCGATCTGGGGGCTGGCGTCCACCTCACCGGCGGAGGCGCCGTTACTGACGGCATTGATGGCTTTGGCGGTCGCATTTTTCTCGGCGAGCCAGGACGTTGTTATCGATGCTTACCGGATCGAAATGCTGGAGGAGGACGAGCAAGGAGCCGGCGCCGGCGCGTTGGTTTTCGGATACCGCATGGGTCTTTTGACCGCCGGTGCCGGTGCCCTGTTGCTCAACACTCTCGTGGACTGGTCGGTGGTTTATGGCGTGATGGGCGGATTGGTGGCCGTGGGGATGGTGGCTGTGCTGATGAGCCATGAGCCGGAAATCGATGTCAAAACGAACATCTCCGTAAGTGCTGGTTCGAGGCCCGACCGTCTGCGTCATTGGCTGCAAGAGACCTTTATTGCGCCGCTTTCCGATTTCGCGCGCCGGCGCGATTGGGTGGTCATTCTCGGCTTTATCATGCTGTATAAACTGGGGGATGCTTATCTCGGCGTGATGGCAAATCCGTTCTATATCGAGACCGGGTTCACCAATGAAGAGATCGCCGCGGTCAGTAAAGTTTTCGGGCTGGGCGCGACGTTGATCGGCGCATTGATCGGCGGCGTGATGGTGTTGCGCTTCGGTATTCTCCGCACTCTGCTTTACGGCGGGGTTTTGCAGATGCTCTCCAATGTCGTCTTCGCGGTGCAGGCGGCGGTTGGTCACGAC
The DNA here is from genome assembly GCA_027592155.1 of Pseudomonadota bacterium. Classification (GTDB taxonomy): domain Bacteria; phylum Pseudomonadota; class Alphaproteobacteria; order Rhodospirillales; family UBA2165; genus JAQCKY01. Next base: position 3,252 of record JAQCKY010000110.1, on the reverse strand, counting down.
GTTGGGATGTTGATCGTGACCATCGGGCTTGAGAATCTCTCCGGCGCGATGGCGACGACGGCCTTCGTTGCTTATTTGTCGTCCCTTTGCAGTGCTGAATTTACCGCCTCCCAGTATGCATTGCTGACATCCTTTATGGCGTTTGCCCGCGACATCCTGTCGGCGTCGAGCGGTGTACTTGCCGAGAACGTTGATTGGGTCACTTTTTTCGTGGTTACGACGGTGCTGGCACTACCGGGCTTATTGGTTTTGATGTGGCTTATGCGGCGGGCGGAGACAGCGCCGCTTCAATCGCCGCGATTACCGGATCGACCGGGATAAAGTCCATCTCGCGGCCGCCGTAATCCTGGGCTCGGATGAGGGTCAGTGCCTGGGACATCGGCATGAATTTTTCCGGTACGGTGCGGCCGAATAAAGAAACCAAGGGGGTGCCGCTGATGGCCAGCATATGGCCGACGCCTGAATCATTGGAGACAGCTACGGCGAGCCGTTGCCCCAAGGCGATGGTCAGCCCTGGGGTAAACCCATATTTGTCACCGAGGTTGTCTGTCTGCAGAGGGAACAAGGCTTCCGGAACGCCGACCTTGATTTCCGCCATCCAATCTTGTTCCTGAGGCCCGAGTAACATGACCGGAACCCGGCCGGCGGAGAGCTGGGCCTTGGCGGTTTCGATAAATTTTTGCAGCGGCCAGCATTTGGGTAATCCGCCTGAGCCGGGGGCGAAACCCACATAGGTCGCGCCGTCGGGTAAGGCGCCGGCGGCAATGGCCGGTATTGCGGGGTCAATATTGTACTCAAGCTGCTCCGGGGAGGGCATGGTCTTGCCGGTCGCGATCTCCAGTAGATCCAGCGTTTGGCGCTGCATGCTTTTTGGAAATTCGTACCCGCGCGGCGGTTTGCGCGATGACAGGATAAAGTTTCCAAACGGCGAGACGAAGGTCCGATGGCGGATGCGCCAAAGAATGAATGTCGCTAGGGCAACCCGCTGGGTATCGATGATAATGTCGAAGCGCCGCCCTCCCAGGGGTCTCCGTAACAGCTCTTTGGGATGGAGGCCGATATCGGCACACTCGATGACCTCGTCGATCAAGCCTTCGACCATCGGGGCCATGACGCCGGCGAAGACACTGGTGTCCTTGCCGGCAAGCCAGGTGATGTGGGCCTCCGGGTAGGCGGCTCGAAGCCCGCGGACGAAAGGCAACTTCAATAAGCTATCTCCGACCCGGTCAAGGCCGACATAGACGAGAACCGATTGCGGTGTGGCAGTCATGACTTTCCATCAACCATCGTGAACACGAAACCGATAGCAGACCCGCGCAGCTTTCCCAAGCGTCGTTAGGATCGGTATAGTAGACACTGAACCATGAGCGTTTATGAAAGTGAGGCTGCGATGCTGGTCGGTATCCCCAAAGAGATCAAAATTCAAGAGTATCGGGTCGGCATGATCCCCGGCAGCGTCCGGGAATTGGTGCACCACGGCGTTAACGTTATCGTCGAAAAATCAGCGGGCGCCGGGATCGGGTTTGCGGATGACGCCTATGTGGCTGCGGGTGCGGCGATTGTGGATACGGCGGAAGAGGTCTTTGCCCGGGCCGATATGGTGGTGAAGGTCAAGGAGCCGCAAGCGCCTGAGCTGCCGATGTTAAGAGAGGGGCAGGTGTTGTTCACCTATCTCCATCTCGCGGCGGAGCCCGACCAGACTGCCGGACTGATCGAATCCGGTTGCACCGCCATCGCTTACGAGACCGTCACGGATTTTCGCGGCGGGTTACCGTTGCTCGCCCCGATGAGCGAGGTCGCCGGGCGGATGTCGATCCAGGTCGGCGCCACTTGCCTTCAAAAAGAGAACGGCGGCGCCGGTATCTTATTGGGCGGTGTGCCGGGGGTGCCGGTGGCCAAAGTCGTGATCCTCGGCGGCGGGGTCGTTGGCACGAATGCCGCGCGCATGGCAATGGGGCTCGAGGCTTCTGTGACGGTAATCGATAAATCCCTGCACCGCCTCAATGAACTCGATATGCAGTTCGGCGCGACGCTGAATACGATCTTCGCAACGATGGATTCGGTTGAACAGCATGTCGTCGGCGCCGATCTGGTGATCGGGGCGGTTCTCGTGCCCGGTGCCGCCGCGCCCCGTTTGGTTACCCACGAGATGGTCAAAAAAATGCATCCGGGCGCGGCGATGGTGGATGTCGCAATCGACCAAGGAGGGTGCTTCGAGACCAGCCGCCCGACCACCCATGAGGACCCGAGTTATATCGAGGAGGGTGTTGTTCATTACTGCGTTACCAATATGCCGGGGGGGGTTGCCCGCACTTCGTCGCGGGCCTTGAACAATGCCACCCTGCCCTTCGCTTTGGCGTTGGCCGAGAAGGGCGCGGTTGCGGCGATGAAAGACGACCCCCACCTGATGAACGGGCTTAATGTCCACCAAGGAAAGATCACCTATCAGGCAGTGGCCGAGGAATTGGATTACGATTACCAGCCCGCCACCGAGGCGCTGGGATAACCGAGCCGCCGCAAACTTTACACGGCCAATCCTTACCGGAATTGTCTGTATTATTTCGTTATCTGGCGGCCTAGCCGATACGGCTGCCGTCGTTGCGGCTGATGGCGACAATCGAGGAACGCGGTACCGAGTTGCCACCGCCGGGGAAATGGCTATCGCCTTTTTCGCCGGGATGTTGGATACCGACGAACACGGTCTTCCGGTCGGCACTCCAGGTAATGCCGGTGACTTCAGCTTCTCTGGGACCGACCATGAAGCGTTTGATCTCACCAGTATCGGGATCGGCAATCAGCATCTGATTATTGCCCATGCCGGCAAAACCCTTTTTGTTACTGTAATTACCATCCGTTTGAATCCATAACAGCCCGTTGGAATCGAAGGCGAGGCCGTCGGGCGAGTTGAACATATTGTCCGCATTGATGTTGCTTGATCCTTTATTGGCATCGGTGTGAGCCGTCGGATTACCGGCAAGCACAAACAGGTCCCAGGTGAAACCCGGCGCAGTGTGGTCGCCGTTTGCGGGACGCCAGCGCAGGACTTGGCCGTAGTTGTTGGCCGCGCGCGGGTTTGGGCCCCCGACCGGCGTCGGATCGCCACCGGCGTTCGGTTTTTTGCCGCGGTTCTTGTTGTTGGTCAGCGCGACGAAAACTTCGGCCTTCCGGGGATTGGTGGAGACCCATTCGGGCCGGTCCATGGTCGTGGCTTTCCCCGTTGAGGCGGCCTGGCGGGTATGAATGCAGACCTCT
>JAQCKY010000109.1 GCA_027592155.1 Pseudomonadota bacterium | reverse complement strand
GGAAACCAGTCCTACGGCCGAAACATATTTTTGGTGTTCCTTGCTGTTGGGTTATGGCACGGCGCTGGTTGGACCTTTGTCGCATGGGGGTTATTCCATGCTGCCCTTGTCATTGGCTATCATCTGACCGCCCGCTGGTGGGATGGAATGCCTAAGTTGATCCAAATCGGATTGACGTTCGCTCTCGTGTCCATTGGATGGATATTGTTCGTTTTTGATTTTCAAAATGCGCAAATATTCCTACTAAGCCTGCTCGGACAGGGCGCTGGAACGGCATCCCCGGTTTTGATCGAGGGGTGGATTGTATTGGGCATTTCGGCATTCGTCTGCTTTGGCATCAATGTTGAACAAATTATCGATTCGGGAGAACAAAGCCATCTTCGTTCCATGGTAAACACTGGTGGAATGGTAATTTTGCTCCTTGGCGTCTTTATGTTTATAGATCGTTCCAAGGATTTCATTTACTTCAGATTTTGATCCCGGTGTATTGGGCATTGCTCCGATAACATCGACAACCCTCCAGAAAGAAAAGGTCATTACGTGCGTATAATGATAGCCGGTGCCGACGGGTACCTTGGGTGGACACTCGCCCAACATTTAGCCAGTAGGAATCATGAAGTGTCGGGAATTGACAACTATTCCCGGCGCGATTGGGTCGCCGAAGTCGGCTCACAATCGGCAATGCCCATATTGCGGATGACCGAACGGCTGGAAGCATTTCGCGAAAATTTCGGCGCGAACCTTCAGTTTCAGCGGGGGAACATTACGGATTACGATACCGTGGCAAATATGCTTCGCCACCATCAACCAGATGCGATTGTTCATCTTGCGGAGATGCCCTCAGCTCCCTACAGCATGATCGACGCTCAACACGCCGTCTACACCCATCAGAACAATCTGATGGGAACGCTGAATTTGCTATTTGCAATGCGAGACATCACACCGGACGCTCATCTGTTAAAGTTGGGTACGATGGGAGAATATGGGACACCGAATGTCGATATTCCCGAAGGGTTTTTCGAAATTGAATTCCGCGGTCGAAAAGATACCCTTCCGTTTCCCCGGCAGCCGGGCAGTTTCTATCACCTCACTAAAGTACACGATAGCGCCAACATCATGTTCGCCTGCCGGATGTGGGGGTTGAGATCAACGGACATCATGCAGGGCGTTGTATTTGGAACCCGCATTGACGCCATGGGAGACGACGAACGTCTGGTCACCCGCTTGGATTTTGATCAAGCCTTCGGCACCGCCATCAATCGATTCTGCGCCCAAGCAGCCATTGGGTTGCCCATTACGCCCTATGGCAAGGGTGCACAAACCAGGGGCTTTCTTCCGCTTCGCGATTCGATCCAGTGTTTCACGCTTGCGCTGGAAACCCCCCCAGAGGAAGGAGAGTACCGGGTCTTCAACCAATTCGAAGAGACCTACGTGATTTCAGAACTAGCGGAAATGGTCCGTGAAGTCGCCGACCGGTTGGGACTCAATCCAGAAGTCCGCCACCTCGAAAATCCCCGTAAGGAGATGGAAGAGCATTACTTCAATCCAGATCACAGCAAACTTCTTGAGCTTGGTTATGAACCGACCCACGACATCAAGACCGAAATTGAAGCTGTCTTGAAGGACCTCATCAAAAATAAAAGCCGTATTGAGGCTCGCTCCGAATCGCTTCTGCCCGATATCAGATGGGATGGAACGCGGCGGAAATCAGATTACCGCTAGCCACGTAAAGGGCATTCTGAAGTTCACAATTGAGGCTTTCGCGATTGGTAGATGAACGTAATATCTTGATTACCGGCGGCTGCGGGTTCATTGGCCGCCGGCTTATCGCGCGGCTCAACGAAAGCGGTGGTTGGCGGATCACCGTTTTGGACAATGAATCGACAGCCTATCGGGGCGAGCTCGACGGGCTCGAACTCGCCCGGTTCGTCAACGGTGATGTTCGGGACCCGGCCGCGATCGAAGAGGCAATCGCGGATCAAGGTTCATTAGTTCATCTGGCTGCCCAAACGGGTGTCATTCCGTCGATCGAAAATCCAGACGATGATTTTGACATCAATGTCCGAGGGGGATACCACCTGCTCCGCGCCGCTGCCCGACATGGTGTCGGCAGCTTTGTCTTCGCTTCCTCGGCGGCGCCAATCGGTGAACATGAACCACCCCTCCATGAAGATGTTCCCTGTCGACCGGTCGCGCCGTACGGCGCAAGCAAGCTTGCGATGGAGGGCTACTGCAGCGCCTTTCGGCAAAGTTTTGGCCTCAACACCGTCGTCTTGCGTTTTTCCAACTGCTTTGGCCCAGGATCAAGTCACAAGGGAAGTGTTGTGGCGCTGTTCATCCGGAAAATTCTCGCCGGCGAGGAAATTACAATATACGGAGACGGTGAGCAAACTAGGGACTTTATCTATGTCGACGATCTTGTGGAGGGTCTCGAAACCGCGTTGTTGAAAGCCGACTCTGCCGACGCAGGGCTGTATCAGCTTTCGACGGGTATTGAGACCTCGGTGAATGTGCTGGTAACCGCGCTTACCGCGCTCGCGGCAGAGTCTGGAATTACCGTCAAAACCCGACTTCAGCCCTCTCGGACCGGAGAGATCATTCGAAATTATTCGCGAAATGATAAGTTTGTGAATGCTTTTGACTATCGCCCAGCCACTCCTCTTGAACCGGCGCTAAAACAAACTTGGGATTACTTCGTGGATTTGCGAGATCACTGACCGCTGATGAAAGCCGGACCCGAACCGACGCCCAACACCAACCCGCAGGCTAACGGGCTGCTCTCCCATTCTCGGCAGCTTAACGAGATGCTGGGCCCAGAAGTCAGGCCACGTCTCCTCCTGTTACTGATGCTAATGCTTATCGCCACGACTTTGGAAATGGGTGGTCTCGGGCTCTTTATTCCCTTTCTCCGGGCGGTTAGCGATCCTGCGACGATCCAATCAACCCCAATTTTGAACGAACTTTATACGGCGCTTGATCTCGGCGGGACCGCGCAATTTTTGCTGCTGATGAGCTTCGTCATCCTAGTCTTCTTCATTGTTAAAAACACCGTCATCGGGAGCGTGACCTATCTGACGCATAAGTTCGTCAATACCATGCGCGCCGAGTTTTCACGTGATCTGTTAAAGGGTTATCTGCGCTGTCCTTACTCTATGATCCAGACACGAAACTCCGCCGAGCTCATCCGTAATTTGACCGAAGGAACCGGCACCGTATTTGGAAATGTTCTGCTGCCGAGCCTCAACCTCGCCCTGGAAGTGATTCTTAGTATCGGCGTCTTCGCAGTCCTGGTCGCCGTTGATCCAATCGTTTCCTTGATCGTCACTGGTTTACTCGTTCTCGTATCAATTATCGTGTACTTCAAATTGCGCATCCGGGTCGGAACCTGGGGTTCACGGAACCAACATTTTGTTCAACGAATCCTAATGACAGCAAATCAAGCATTCGGTGGCGCGAAAGAGTCAAAGATCCTTGGGACCACCGATCACTTTGCTGAAGAATTCGGCCAAGCATGTTTTGGACAGGCGACGAACCGGACATTGATTAGCACGTTTGCTCAAGCGCCTCGTTTGCTCCTGGAGGTGCTGACCGTTGTCGGTCTTCTCGTGCTCGTTACCGCTGTCGTATTGCGGGACCAGGCGGTGAGCGATGTCATTACCACCCTTGGTATCTTTGGGCTTGCTGCATTCCGTCTCGCACCGGCACTTTCACGTATTGCCAGTAGTGCACAGACCATTCGGGAGGGAATCGCGGCTTTAGAAAACGTCCACCGTGACTTCGTCCTCATCAGAGAGGTCGGCTCAACACCGCAACCGGAGGCGGTGCAATCCCTTTCGTTCACCAAGGAAATCCGGATCGAATCATTGGTATTTCACTACGACGACGATCAACCAGCCGTTCTTGATGGCATTGATCTAAGCATCAAGCATGGCGAATCGATCGCGCTTGTTGGGCCTTCCGGAGCCGGCAAATCGACACTAGCCGATATCATCCTTGGTATTCGCACACCGTCTGCGGGTCGGATATGCGTCGACGGCATCGACATCGCGGAAAACCTTCCCGGATGGCAATCGATGATTGGCTACGTTCCGCAGGATATTTTTCTTTTGGACGATTCGGTCAGAACAAACGTGGCGTTTGGAATTTCTGCAGATCAGATCGATGACGATAGAGTCGTCCAGTCATTGGCTCTGGCGCATCTCGATCTGTTCATTGCGGAATTACCCGATCAGCTTAATACCGTTCTTGGGGAGCGAGGGGCCCGATTGTCAGGAGGACAGCGCCAACGTATCGGCATTGCAAGGGCACTTTATCGAGATCCCGATATCCTGGTATTTGACGAGGCGACGTCGGCCTTAGACGCGGAGACGGAGAACCAGTTCGTCACAACAATCGCCGAACTTGCCCGCCGTAAAACCCTAATCGTTATCGCTCACCGCCTGAGCACGATCAGGCATTGTGATACCGTCATCCTTTTGGAGGATGGTCATATAGTTGATGCCGGAACACCGGCTAAATTGCTCTCGCAACACTCTGGATTTATCCGTAAGGCCGAAATCGATGGCGACAAAATACAGCCTAACCCGCAATTCAGCGGAGTAGCAGCCGTATGAGCGACCACCTTAAAGTTGGAATTGCAGGATACGGTGTTGTTGGTAAACGGCGTCGGGAGTTTATTGACAAACACCCCAATCTTTCCGTGACGGCACTATGCGATCAGAATTTCGATGGCGAAGGAACATCGTCGGACGGTATCAAATATTTCACCGATTACCGACGCCTGATCTCCGAACCGCTCGACGTATTATTTGTCGCGATGTCGAATGATGTCGCTGCCGAAGTCACCATTGCCGGGCTGGAAGCCGGTTGTCACGTATTCTGTGAAAAACCGCCTGGCCGGGATCTCAACGATATCGCCCGCGTCTGTGAGTCGGCGTGTTTGAACCCTGATCAAAAACTAAAATTCGGATTCAACCATCGCTATCACGATTCTGTCCGTGACGCCCTCCGCATGGTCAAGAGCGGAGAATTGGGGCGCGTCCTAAATTTGCGCGGCGTTTACGGCAAATCACGTTTCATTTCCTACGGCGCACATTCCGACTGGCGAACCCAGCGCGACGTCGCCGGCGGGGGAATTCTCCTCGACCAGGGAATTCATATGGTCGATCTGATGAGATTGTTTGGCGGAGAGTTCAACGAAATACATAGCATTGTTACAAATGACTATTGGAACCACGATGTCGAGGATAACGCCTATGCATTGATGCGTTCAGATACAGGCGTGGTCGCAATGCTGCATTCCACCGCCACTCAATGGCGTCATCGCTTTTCGCTTGATATCACGTTGGAACGTGGCGCGTTGACATTGGCCGGAATCCTTTCGAGCACTAAAAGTTACGGGACTGAAACATTAACCGTCGCTTGGGCAGAAGACGAAGATCGCGGCGATCCACGCGAGCAAGTCACGGAATATGAGCACGACCCGTCATGGGAGGACGAGATTGGTGTGTTTGCCCGTACCATATTGGACAATGTCCCCGTCGCCGACGGTTCGGTCGATGAGGCCTTTAAGACGATGCAGTTGGTTTACAGAATCTACTGCGCCGACCCGGATTGGAAGAAGCGCTGGGGGTTGCAAGATACAGCGACCCAATCAGTTCAGCCAAAAAATCGGGCGCAGGTATAACGACAATAACGCTCAATATGCCACGGGTGGGATTCCAGCCCGAACTGACTTGAGAATTTAAATCCACGGTTCAGTGATTCACGGCGGTTTGATTTCCCAACGCGGTGAACCGTCTTAATCTTCCGCGTAAGCTCTATACCCATGATCTCTGCATCCACAGTTTTTTCCAAGACATGATCATCAAATCAACGCTGTCGGGCATTCAATTTATCTTCTTTCTGCTCGCTGCACTGGTCGTCCAGGAGTACGCGGTTAGGCTGGCACTACCGTCGTTTGATCCAACACAACATCTGCGCTTTGAACCGAGCACCGGTGACCTGCCTATATTAGGCGCACGCAATACAAAGCAAAGACTTGTAAAAAATTCCGGTGACTATGATGTCGCCGTGCATTTCAATAAATACGGCCTCCGAGATGATCGCGATTTAGCACATGCAGGCTTGGAAGACGTCCTCTTCGTGGGTGACTCGTTCGGTTTTGGGTGGGGTGTCAACGAGGGGGAACGGGTCACGGAAAAACTTGAGAGCCTTTTAGGCCTTAAGGTTTTTAACTTGGCAATTCCGAATAATGTCGCCGGCTACCATCAAATGCTCGACTACGCCAAACAACATGGAAGTCGCGCGACCGACGTAATCGTCGGAATCAATATGTCCGACGACGTCATGGACTACGAAAGCGTCGCCAACCAACCGAAACAGCTCAATGAGTCGGCGACGGTGCAGCGGGAGACGTTCGGTCTACTGGCTGTAAAAGAATTTTTGCTCGCTCACTCGGGACTCTACTTTATGGCAACGAACCTGGTTAATCGGGTGCCGTGGCTTCGTCATCAGCTTGTCGCGCTGGGCGTTATCATTCCGTTGGATCAAGTCCCGAGCCGGACACTTAGCGAAGTAAGCATCAAATCAACAATCGCGAAAATTGCCACCATTCGATCCAAGTATCGCGTAACCGTCTTGATCATACCGTACCGCGGCGTCTGGGTCGGTGAGCAAACGGTGAATGAAACTCGGTACCACGAGCGATTTACCTCCGCGCTAAGCGATGCCGGCATTCCATTTGTCGACATGAAGTCGGTCCAAGAAGATCAGGGCAATCCGATGAAATTTCATTTCCAAAATGATGCCCATTGGAACGCTAGTGGCCACGTTTTGGCAGCGGAAGCACTGGCGGCAGAAATGCGTCGCAGACGAATTCCATCAAATCTCTGATGCTATTCAATTCTGTTACCTTCATTCTATTTT
>JAQCKY010000108.1 GCA_027592155.1 Pseudomonadota bacterium | reverse complement strand
ATGGAGTTCCAAGGTGCGGGTGACAATCTTCCAGGCCGCTTGCGAGGCCATGACCTTGGGGAAGACGCCGAGGGTCGGGTCCCAGCCCTGTTCCTGATTCTCGGCCAGCCAGGCGGCTTTGTGGATATAGGTCCGGGACACGTCGAGCAGCATCCGCATCTCGGATAAATCGGCAGTGATGCCGTCATGCTCGATCAGGCGTTTGCCGCCCTGGACCCGGGTCTGGGCCCAATCCAGCGCCCGCTCATAGGCCGCACCGGCGACGCCCAAGATGCTGGCGGCGGCATAGGCATTACTTTGCGGGAAGAATTTCACCAAGACGTCGAAGCCGTTGCCGATTTCACCGATGACGTTTTCGTCCGCGATGAAGCAGTCTTCGAAGATCAGCTCCGCGTTGTTGGCGAGGCGTTCGCCCATCTTGTCGTGCACGCGGCCGATGGAAAATCCGGGTGTGTCCCGTTCCAGCAGGAAACAGGTGCTGGCTTGATCCAGGGGTTTGCCCTTCTCGGTCTGGGCAAACACCAGATACAGGCTCGCCACATTGCCGTTGGAGATGAAATGCTTCATCCCGTTGAGGATCCAGCCGCCGTCAGCCTTCACCGCCTGGGTGCGGAACGGCGCTTTCGCGCGTTTGGGCACAAAATAGTTGGACGCGGTTTCCGGCTCGGTGATGCCGATGGCCAGTAGAAACCGGGGATCATCCCGATACATCGGCAGGTAGCGCGCGCGTTGTTCGGGCGTGGTCGCGGTCTGGAGAATTTGCAGGAGTTTAAGGGTCTGTGCGAAGACCACGGAGATGCCGAGATCGGCTTTGCCCAATTCCTCGACGACCATGGCCGTGGTCAGGGAATCGATGCCAAGCCCGTCATATTCCTCGGATAATGTCAGGGTCCGCAGACCAACCGCATCGGATTTTTCGATGATGTCCCAAGAAAAGCCGTCCTCCGGTTTTTTTGCCTGATCGAGCTCCGCCGCGACGGGAACAACCACTTCTTCACAAAACCGCCGAACCGTTTCGAGAATCGCCCGTTGGTCTTCCGTTTGACTAAAATACTCGCTCACGCCGCTTACTCCTGGAACCGCAATGACAAAAATTTACTGGGTTAAAGCCGAAAAATAAGGCCGATGAGAAAGGGTTTTGTCCCCTCCATCGATGGCCTAGAGTGTCTTCTGATAGCCTATGGTTCAAGCTTTTGGAAGTCGCGATCCATCAGGCGGAAATCAACTGAACAGCCTATTTTGGAGTACCGTAGGTGGCCGAGCCAATCGATGTCAGCAAACCATTCTCTCTCGGCTACCCGATCCGATTTACCCATACCGACCCCGCCGGGTTCGTGTTTTTCCCGCGCTATTTCGAGATGCTTCAAGCCGTCACGGAGGATTGGTTCACCCACCGGCTCGGCATCAAATTTGCCGACCTGATCATGATCGAGCGGGTCGGACAGCCCACGGCGCATACGGAGTGCGATTTCGTCAAACCTTGCCGGCTCGGCGAGACGCTCGATATCGCGTTGATCCTGGAGCAGGTCGGTAATTCCTCGATGAAGCTGCATTATATCGGCACGGTCGAGGGCGAGGTAAGGGTTCGCGCCCGGTCGGTGCAGGTCATGGTCGATATGGATACCGGGAAGCCGGTTCCCTTCAGCGATACACTCCGAACGCAACTGGAAGCCTATCTGACGGACGTCATCCCGCCAACGGGCGGGGCCCCCTAGACGCTAGCCCAATCCTAGATGCTGGCCTAGATGCTGGCCTAGATGCTGGCCTAGATGCTGGCCCAGGCGCCGACCTTTCTCAGGAAATCCTCGCACGCCACGATATCGGACATCGGCACATGCTCATTGGCCTGATGAGCCTGGGTCGGGCTGCCGGGGCCGCAGAGCACCGCCGGAATGCCGGCGTTCTGGAACATGCCCGCTTCGGACGCGAGCGCGATGGTTTCCGCCGCGTTTTGGCCGGTGATCGACAGGGCCAGCCGTTCGGCGGCGGATCCTTCGTCAGGCACCAAGGGCGGCACCCGGGCCCCGCGGACGACCTCGATCCCGGCTTCGGGCGCGGTCGCCTGCATCGCCGGCAAACATTCGTCCCGGGTGAACGCCTTGAACCGTTCGACGGTTTGGTCGACGGTATCCGGATGAGACGTCCTAAACCCCCAGTTGAAGCGGCAATGCTCGGCAATGATATTGGTCGCGGTGCCGCCTTCGATCACCCCGACGCTCAGCGTCGCAAAGGGCGGGTCGAAGAGCTGTTCGACCGGCTCCGGGTTATCGCGAAGCTCGCGGCCGAGCTTGTAGAGATGGCTGATGCATTCGGCGGCGATTTCGATGGCGTTAACCCCCCTCGCCGGTTGGGATGAGTGCACAGGCCGGCCCGTCACCTTGGTCGAAAATTGCGCCGCCCCCCGGTGGGCACCGACCACTCTCATGTCCGTCGGCTCCCCGACGATGACGGAGGCGGGCCGAGGACAGACCTCGGCGATGCGTTCGATCAGGCGGGGCGCGCCGAGACAGCCGATCTCTTCGTCATAGGAAAAGGCAAAATGGATGGGTTTTTTGAGCGGTTGGTTCTGGAATTCCGGCACCAGCGCCAGGGCAATCGCGATGAAGCTTTTCATATCCGCAGTACCGCGGCCATACAGCAAGCCGTCCCGTTCGAGAACACTAAAGGGGTCGCTGTCCCACTCCTGGCCCGCCACCGGCACCACATCCGTGTGGCCGGACAGGACGACACCGCCCTCTTCGTCCGGGCCGATCGACGCTATCAGGTTGGCCTTTGTCCCCTCATCGTTCTCGATCCGGATCGCCGAAATGCCGAAGCCATCCAGGTAATCGGCGACAAAATCGATGAGGCCCAAGTTTGAATTTGCGGAGGTCGTATCGAACGCGATCAACCGGTCGATGAGTTGCCGGGCATTCAAACCAGCCATATCACACTCTCCAAAACGTTCGGGTGAACAAAACCATGATCGTGAACAGTTCCAGCCGGCCCAACAGCATCCCGGCGGAAAGCACCCATTTTGCGGCATCGGGGATGGAGGCATAGTTTCCGTCCGGCCCGATGACGGGGCCGAGACCCGGGCCGACATTGGCGATGGCCGACGCCGCGCCCGAAATGCTGGTCAGGAAATCCAGACCGATCAGGGAGAGCGCGAGGGCCAGAAATGCGAAGGTAACCCCAAACACAAAGAAGAAGCTGAGTACCGACCCGATAACCTCTTCGGGGATCGGGCGCCGGTTGAAATTTGGGATAAAAACGCCGTGGGGCTGGACCAGATTATGAAACTGGCTTCTGGCCGCGGCATAGAGCACCTGAAAGCGGAAGATCTTGATGCCGCAAGTGGTCGAGCCGGCACAGCCGCCGATGAACATGATGAAAAAGAATATCGGGATCGCGAAGCTGCCCCATTGATCGAAGCTGGCGGTGGCGTAACCGGTTCCCGTCATGACCGATACCACGTTAAAGGAGGCAAATCGTAATGCCTGTAGCGGGTTGATCCCGTTCGCAAGCCATAGCCAGCCGGCGACGAGCATAACGACGAAACACAGGACAATGAGAAACCACTGAACCTGGGTATCCCGCCAAAACGCGGCAGGATTGCCCTGCAAGGCCGACCAATAGAGCAAAAAGGGCAGAGACCCGACAACCATGCCCAACGTGACGATGACATCGATCGTCGCACTATCGAAATGCCCGATGGACGCATCGACGGTGGAATATCCGCCGGTCGCGATGGTGGTCATGGCATGGGCGATGGCGTCGAACCCGCTCATCCCGGCGAGCCAGAGCGCGAAAGCCCAGATGACGGTAAAGCCGAGATAGAGACCGCCGATGGCCGCGGCGATTGAGGCGGCGCGCGGCATCGATTTTTCCGATTGGTCGGACGATTCCATCCGGAACAGCTGCATGCCGCCGACCCGCAACAACGGCAGAACGGCAATCGCCAGGACGATCACGCCGATGCCGCCCATCCATTGCAGCAAGGCCCGCCACAATAATAATCCCGGCGGTGCGCCATTGAGATTTTCGATGACCGTCGCCCCGGTGGTGGTAATCCCGGACATCGCCTCAAAATAGGCGTCCGTATAGCTCATATCGAGCTGGGAAAAGGCGAAAGGCAGCGCCGCAAATCCGGTCAGCACGATCCAACTCATCGTCGTCAGGATAAAGGCCTGGCGGACATTCAGGCGCGCCCCACCGGTCCGGCTTGTGAGCGCCAGGGAAACGCCGATAAAGGCGGTGACACCGGCCGCGGTGGTAAAGACCTGCCAGTCCGGGTTGCCGGCGAAGGCGTCGACCGCGGCGGGGATCAGCATCACCACCGACAGCGTCGCCAGCAGCGTGCCAAGAACCAGGAATATGGGCCGAAAATCGATCAAGGGCTTAGAGGGATCGGTTGAGGGGCATGATGTGATGACGCATGGTGAAGTCCCGGGCGCTGAACGGCGATGAACCCGTCAATATCACAATATCATAGGGAAAGGATACGCGCTAAAACCGAATTATGGGGAATTAACGCTTAAGCCCGGGCGTTAGCGCTGGCCGATCATCGCCAAAAACTCCCGTCGGGTCGCGGGATTATCGCGAAAAGCGCCGACCATATGGCTGGTAATCGTACCGACACCCGGTTTATCGACACCGCGGGTTGTCATGCATTCATGGACCGCGTCGATGACAACGGCGACGCCCTTGGGCTCCAAAACTTCGTCCAGCGTATTGGCGATCTGGACCGTCAGCTTTTCCTGAATCTGCAGGCGCTTGGAAAACACCTCGACCAGGCGGGCGAGCTTGCTCAATCCCAAAACCCGGTCGGTCGGCAGATAGGCGATATGCACCTTGCCGATGATCGGCGCGATATGGTGCTCACAATGGGAGGCGAAGGGGATATCGCGGACCAACACCATTTCGTCATAGCCCTCGGTATCCTCAAAGGTCCGCATGAGGATTTCATAAGGGTCCATGTCGTAGCCCCGGAAATGCTCCCGGTAGGCGCGGACGACGCGGTCCGGGGTGCCTTGCAGGCCGTCCCGGTCGGGATCGTCGCCGGCCCACTGAATGAGTGTCCGCACCGCCTTCATGGCGTCTTCTCTCGACGGCATCGCGAGAGGTATATGAGAGTCGGTGGGGTTCGTCGCGTCTTGGGTTTTATCTTTTATCGCCATAGCCAGTGATCCCTTCTCCGATGCGATCCAGTGCCATAGTAGGTGTCGTCATGTGCACTCTAGCGCGTCCTCTAAAGATTGTAAAAATTCTAAACTATGAAATTTATACGACCCGATGGCGGCAACCGATCACCGGAAGGGCGGAATCGGCTGAGCAAATGCTGGAACCGAAGATTTGGGGGACTCGAAGCCTGTGTTCATTGCGCCGCACCAAACTTCGTTTAGTATTATTACATGACAGAACTGAATGATGGTTACGTTGCGTCTCCATCGAACGCGACCACCTCTCAAATAATGCGCTTGGTAGTGACCGTTTCAATCGCGGCGGTGCTGTCGTTTGTCTACTTCAATTGGGCGGAGCTTGCCCCGATCGTCGGCTTGTCGGAATCGACGCCCGGTCACGAATTCGGCCGACGGTTGGCGGGCGTGCTCTTCTGGCTCGTCGCCACTCGTGCCGCCATTCATTTTTTGAATCGGTTTTGCTGGAGCGGTTGGGTCGAGAAGCGGCGCGGAAGATCGATCCCAAAGCTCTTGAAGGATCTGACGAGCGCCGTTTTATGGATCGCCGCGGTCGTCATCATCATCTCCGATGTCTTCGATGTTGCGGTAAGTGGGTTTTTGACGGCGTCGGGCATCCTTCTGGCGATTATCGGATTTGCCCTGAGAGGCATTATCGCCGATCTCTTCACCGGCATTGCCCTGGGAATAGAGCAGCCGGTCAAGCGTGGCGATTGGATTGAGCTGGACGACGGCAAGATCGGACGGGTTGAAGAGGTGAACTGGCGGGCAACGCGGATTGTGACCAGAGAGGAGCTCACCGTCATCATCCCCAACAGTTATCTTGCGTCCACGCCGTTTACCAATTTTCATGCCCCCCAAAAATTTTGGCGCGACAAATTTAGAATTACGTTGGACTATGACGTCACCGCGCACCAAGCCGAGCGGTTACTCTTGTCGGCCGTCACTCAGGTCCCGGAATGCGCGAACATCCCCCGGGAGGCCGAAGTCCGTATCCACGAATATACCGAGCGCGGAACGGTGTGGGAGCTGCAGTACTGGGTGCCCGATTACCCCAGCATGGCGAGACTTCGCTATCAGGTTCAACGTCATGTCCTGCGCAACCTGCATTTTGCAGGCATTCATGTGCCGCGCGGCAAGGTGGAAATCCTGAATGCCGCGCACCCAATGGCCCGGCGCAACGAGTTCGAAGAAGAATATGCGCTCCTGCGCGAGATGGAGCTCTTCAAGGGTTTCGATGAGGAAGAGCTGAGAGAACTATGTGCCGGCATCGTTCATCGTCTCGCCCTCAAGGGCGACCCGGTCGTCCGCCAAGGCGAGGCCGGCAACTCCTTGTTTATTGTCAAAGAGGGCTTCCTGGAAGTCACCATGCGCCGGGCGGACGGCGCGGACGTGATCGTGGGGTATCAGTTGCCGGGTGTGTTCTTTGGCGAGTTATCTCTCCTCACGGGCGAGGAACGGACGGCAACGGTGACGCCGAGGGTCGATTCAATTGTCCTTGAAATTGCCCACAGCGATTTAGCGCCTCTTTTGGAACGCCGGCCCGAAGCGATTACGGTGTTAAGCCAGGTGCTCGCCGATCGCCAAACTCGCAACGACCAGACGCTTCAAGAACAGTCACGGGACGCAGTCGCGGCGCACCATGCGACCCTGTCCCAGCGATTACAGGCCCGTATCACAAAGTTCTTCGGGATTCACCGCGGCCCCCTCCCTCACCTCGTCAAAGACGATATTGTCTGACGTCAGCGCCTATGGGACGAATTGAGGTAATTGCATAACGGAGGATTTTTGGCTCATCGT
>JAQCKY010000107.1 GCA_027592155.1 Pseudomonadota bacterium | reverse complement strand
GGTCGGGTGTGGTGCCAAGCTCGGCGTCGGTCTGAGTATCCATGCCAAATGGTGGCTCCCCTTGGCCGGGAGATCAATTTATTTCTGATCGCGCCTTTCCATTCCACCTAATGAACTTATTGGTAGATTGCCTTGGCGGGCCCGCCCGGCTCAAATACCCTTCAGCCCATAAATCACGCGACAGGGAGATTGAGCGATGGCTGTTATCAATGGGTTCGGCAAAGTTTATTTCGATTTCGGCGCAATCAGCATGCTGGGCGATGCCTGCAAGGAGTTGGGAATCAAACGCCCCCTCCTGGCAACAGACCCAGCCATCGCCGGGTTCGGTTTTCTTGATCGGGCCCGGGAAGCATTGCCGTCCGATATCAGAGCCTCGGAGATTGCCACCCTGCCCGAACATCCGACCGTCGAAGGCGTCGAAGCCACCATCGCGGCCTATGAGGCAAACGACTGCGACGGATTTGTCGCCATCGGCGGCGGCTCGATCATCGATAATTGCAAAGCCGCAGCTGCGCGAAGCAATAATCCCGCGCCGCTCGAGCAATATGTAGGGCATCCGGAAAAGATCATCGGCCCCTTGGCCCCGATCATTGCCATCCCGACGACGGCAGGAACCGGCGCGGAGATGACCCAGGGCGGCGGCATTCATCCGGCTCACGGCAAGCGTGAGTTTGGGATCGGGTCACCTCTGGTCCGGCCAAAAATTGCCATCTGCGATCCCGAATTGACCTTGAGCCTGCCACCCCGGCTGACGGCGGGAACCGGCATGGATGCGTTGGGCCATTGTGTCGAAGGACTGTTTTCACCCACCATTAATCCGGTCGTCGATGCCATAGCCCTCGACGGTATCAACCGCGTCGTCACCTACATCGAGCGCGCCGTCAATGACGGCAGTGACCGGGAAGCCCGCTGGCACATGCTGATGGCGGCTATGCAGGGCGGCATGGCGATCTCAAAGGGACTCGGGATTGCCCATACCATGTCGATGACCTTCAGCGACTCAGATCTCCACCACGGCGCACTCGTGACCTTGTCTCTCCCGGCGGTGATCAATTTCTGCGCCGATGCGGCCGGCAACGACAAGATGGACCGCCTGGCTCATTCGATGAAGGTTGCCGGCGCGGGTGACGTTGCCGAAGCCGTGGACGCGCTGAACAAACGGGTCGGCCTAACGGAGGGTGTGCGGGCGATGGGTTACGGCAGCAACGATTTGGATCAACTTTCGGAGTTTGCCGTCGATTGCTGGTTCAATAATACCAGCCCTCGCAAACCCACTCGAGACGAAATGCGGGAAATCATTATCGAAGTTTTGGGTTAGCGGGCTTGCGGCTGGAACTTCTCGAGGGTTTCCCGTAACGCGTCGGGAAGCGGCATTGATTTCTTGGTCTCGGGATCGAGCAGCACGGTAATGACCTCTGCCGCCGCAGCGCATTTCCCGTCGGCAAAAATACTCTGTCCCAGCCCGTAGGATGTTCGACCGATGCGCTGGATCGTCGTACCGATCTCAACGGTACCGGGGTAGAAAATCGGCAGGTAATATTCGACGCTGAATTTGGCCAACACAAAACCGGTCAAGAACGACCCCGGCAGCTTAACCAAATTATCATTGCGAAACCGGACCCGGCCGTCCTCAAAAAGCTCGTTAATCGCACCGTTGTTCACGTGACCGTTGGGATCAAGGTCGCTATAGCGGATCGTCGCGCTGGTCCAGGCGGTAAAGGACTCTCGGTTTTTCAGATCTAGGGCGGAATCGGTCATACAGATACTCACGCGGTTGCTTCCGCGGAAGTCTTACCGAGCGAGCGCGGTCATGGCTACAGGAAAAGTGCTCGCTGACTGGCCAAATCAATATCCACCTACATCCCCATTCTGAGTTCATTGAAGCACGTGGTACCACCTCGCCCTTCGACAAGCTCAGGGTGAGGATCGGGAAAATATTTCTCATGCTGGCATGTGGTGCCACCTCGCCTTTCGACGGGCTCGGGGTGAGGATCGAGAAAATGTTCCTCATGCTGAGCTCGTCGAAGCACGTGGTACCACCTCGCCCTTCGACAGGCTCAGGGTGAGGAGATTCTTAGACGACGATGCTCTACCCTGCAGGCCAGGTCAGGTGGATTTTACCCTGGGGTTTGAAGGCGTGATAGGTGAAAGCAAAGGTGATGTCGTGGACCACGTCCTCGAGCCCCTTCACCGTTTTTCGCTGGACGACCACATTGCCGACGTCCCGGCCTTTGGCGATGGTCCGCGCATCGAGGGCGGAATTCTGTCCCGGCTCCCAGGTGATAATTAGATCACCCTTGGTGATCGTGCGTTTCTCCATCAGCAGTTTGACGGTCCAGGCCTCTTCGCCGACGACGACCAGCCGTTCCATCGGGGCGATGCCCTTCGGCATCGATCCGCTATAGAGGAAGGGGCGCGAGTTGGTGTCATATCCGACATAGGGATTGGAGCCATAGCTGCCGAAGCGGGTCGGCGCCAGAACCATCCCCTTGGGGAAGCGCGCTTTAAATTTTGCGTAGGATTCCAGGCGAGACGGCAACATTTTGAGCTTGGTTCCGGTCAACTCGCCGACAATCGCCTCACCCATAAATTGCTGCCACCAGGATTGGGTCTGGCGGTCATACATGACGAGATCGGAGTTCCGGAGATTCCCCGTCGTGCCGAAATCGAGGTCTTGGGGACTTTTTAGAGCGTCGAAAACAATCGCGGCGTTGCACAGCGGGCAATAGGTAACCGCGACCGGCCTGCCGCCGACCTTATCGTTGACGATCTCATGGGACATCAGGATGCCGAGCGGGTAGGCCTTGGCCTCGCCGTTGAGGGAAAAACCGATGACCGGTTCGGTGTCACCCAATCCCGTCGTCTCGGCGATGGTCTTGAATTGGGGATTATCGATGGAGGGGATACCGTCTTTCTTGGGCCCGCCCGACCGGATCTCGGAAAGATCCACCGACTTTTTGTCGAAATCCGTATCTTGCCAATAAATGCTGCGGAAAATAGCGCCTGAGCCGGGCACCAAATTCGGCGCAAAAAAGAACAGCAATGCGCCAAGCACCCCGATCCACAAAAAAGTCCGGACATTGAAGAATTTTTTTGCCGTTTCCATATGCAATAAATGCGCGGAACCGGGATGGGAGGCAAGAAACGTTTATTCACATCTGGGTGAACCCGGCGCTCAAAATGAACCCTCTCACAAAGGCGTGTCTTGCGGTGAGCGGGTTGGAGAAATGTGATAGCGTGAGACTGCAAAAATGGGATGCGCCTTTTGATCCACGAAAACCTTCAATCGTTTAATAAAGTTCTCGTCCGCATCACGTGGTTCTTCCTGACCATCGGGCTCATCGACCATTTTGCGTTCGAGTTCCTACCCCCTCGCTGGGCCAGTTGGAACCTGATCCTGCTGTTCAGCCTGATAGGCCTCTTGATCGTTTCGGAAACGGTTGCATTCTTTTTGAAACGCCGCGAAGCCTCAAAATATTGAGCGCAGAGCCTCAGAGCAGTTCATAGCGGGCATCGATCGCGAGCTCAACGTCCGATGCGATGCGGCCCTCTTCGACCAATTTGATCACATGGGAAAAAACCGAACGTCCGGCCGCCGGTATCAGGCGGGGGTCCAGATCGATATACATCGCCGGGACCATATCGGCGATCAGGCCAATACCGCGACCGACACAGTCGAGGACCTGCTGTTCCCGCTCTTCCCGGTGGGCGAGAAGTGCCTCGAGAAAAGGCCGGGGATCGGTGATCGGCGCACCGTGGGTCGGCCAATAAATCTCGTCGTCCCGATCGAGAAGCCGGCGGACGCTTGCCATATATTGCGCCATGTCTCCGTCGGGAGGCGACACGATGGTGGTCGACCAGCCCATGACATGATCGCCGGGAAAGAGCGCCTTTTCCTCGCGAAGCTGATAGCAAATATGGTTTGAGGTATGGCCGGGCGTATAGACGCATTCCACGGACCAGCCGTCGCCTTCGATGATGTCGCCGTCCCGGACCTCGACATCCGGAACGAAGTCGAGATCGCCCCCTTCCTCGACGACGATCCCCTGCTCGAACTTGCCGGAACCGTGAGGCCCGTAGGCATAGGTCGGCGCGCCAGCTCGCTCCTTCAGCGGCTGTGCGGCGGGCGAATGATCGTTGTGGGTATGGGTGATCAAGATATGGGTTACCGTCTCGCTGTCGAGCGCCCGATTGAGGGCGTCGACATGCTCATCCAAAAGCGGGCCCGGGTCGATGACGGCGACATTGCCATGGCCAATGATATAGGTCCCGGTTCCTTTGAAGGTGAAGGCGCTGGGATTGGGAGACAGCACGCGGCGGATCATCGGCGAAACCGTCTCGATCTCGCCATAAGTCGCGTCGAATTCTCTATCAAAAGGGATTTGGACTGGCACGGATACTCCTTCGTCTGCAACAATGGAGAAGGCGGCGATTATGAAGGCGCTGTTGAGAATCGCAAGATAACCCGTAAGCCGGGGCTGTTGTCCTCTAAGGAAAGCTCGGCTCTGTGGAGTAACGCGACGGCTTGAACAAGGCTCAGGCCCAGCCCGCTGCCGGGGCTGCTGCGGCTTTCTTCAAGCCGAACGAAACGGTTCAACACATCGTCACGCTTATCCATTGGAATGCCCGGCCCCGAATCGGCGACCGAGAGTTCAACCCTCTCCCCCAGCTTCCTGGCCGACACCGTGATGGTCCCACCGCCCGGGGTGTATTTGATCGCATTGTCCATTAGGTTGCCGACCGCTTGAGACAGGAGGTTTTCATCTCCGGTAATGTTGAGTTCCGGTTCCAGCTCAGCTGTAAACGCAAGCCCCTTCTCCTCGGCCAACGCCTCATATAGTTCCGACGCGTTACGAACGACCGTGGAGAGATCGACCGGTTTTAGAGTGTCGGCGCCATGTCCGGATTCGGCTCTGGCGATCTCCAACAGCGCATTAAAAGTCCCCAGCAACCGTTCCGATTCTTCGATGGTCTCGCGGATCGACTCCCGATACCCATCGCTATCGGGCTCTTCCATCAAGGTCACTTCCAGGCGGGACCGCATTCGGTTTAAGGGGCTTCTGAGGTCGTGGGCGATATTCTCTGTGACCTGACGCATGCCGGTAATCAAGCGCTCGATCTGCGCCAGCATGGCATTCAGATTCCCGGCTAGTTGGTCCAATTCGTCACCGCTTCCGGTCACCGGCACACGTTTTTCCAGACCGCCGGCCATGACCTCACGGCTGGTCCGGTTAATCGCCTCGATACGCCTCAGCATATTGCGGCTGATAAAATAACCGCCGAGAAGGCCGAGCCCCAATGTCAGCGCCAAGGACCAGGCAAGCGAGCTTCGCATCACCTGTTCCAGATCGAGGCGTTCTTGAATATCGCGACCGACCAACAGTTGGAACCCGGCTTCGAGACTTAAATGCCGCGCTCGTGCCAGATGGGTTTCGATCTCACCGCCGACGGGCCGGTTATAGGGAAACTCCAACCAACCCTCGGCGGTCGTCTCCGCTTCGGGCCAAGCATTGATATTGCCGGCGATCGGTCGGCGGCCTGGATCGGTAAGCAGGTAAATGCTCTGGCGCTGATTGCGGCTCCGTTCGCGCACGATCTGGGATAATCCGACTAAACCGCCGGCGCGATATTGCTCTGCGAGACCGGTGATTTCCGCCCGAATGGTATCATCGGTTTGCGCGGTCGAAATACCGGCCGTGGTCCAGTAGACAAAAGCCAAGAGTGCCAGCACGGAAGCACCGAACAGGATCAGGTAAACCATGACGACCCGAAAGGCAGTGGTGCCGAGGAGCCTAATCTGGGGCACGGAGGCTGTACCCTGATCCACGAATGGTATGGAGAAGCGGGGTCTCGAATCCTTTGTCGATTTTGGCGCGCAACCGACTGATATGAACGTCGATAACATTGGTTTGGGGATCGAAGTGATAGTCCCAAACGTTCTCCAGCAGCATTGTCCGGGTTACCAACTGACCGGCATGCCGCATCAAATATTCAAGCAGGCCGTATTCTCGGGGCTGAAGGATGATTTCGGTGCCGGACCGGGTAACGCGGCGCGCCAGCACATCGAGTTCCAAATCCGCGACCTTGAGATTCGTCGCCACCTCTTCAGGGCTTCGCCGTCTCACCAAGGCGTCGATGCGGGCAAGTAGTTCGACAAAGGCATAAGGCTTCACCAGATAATCGTCGCCGCCCGCTTTGAGGCCTTTGACGCGGTCATCGACATCGCCCAACGCACTCAAAAACAAAACGGGGACGTCGTCGCCGTCGGCTCTAAGACGACCGACCAGGCTGAGGCCGTCCAGCTTCGGCAACATTCGATCGACAACGAGAACGTCATACCCGCCGCCTTCGGCCAGCGCCAGGCCATCCTCCCCGTCGGCGGCGTGGTCCGCGACATGACCGCTTTCTTTGAGGCCCTTCACCATATAACGGGCGGCCTCTTGGTCGTCTTCGATCACCAGAATACGCATGTTACCTCTTTGCCCAATTACGCCTCGCGGGCATTGTAAGATTAGCGAAAGATGCAGAAATTGCTACGCCCCGGACCCTAGGCAAGGTCCGGGGCGCAATACTCGTCGATTACCAAACGAGGTTTAAGCGTTGCGGAGGGTCAACGCGATAAACCGTTCATTTGAGTCCCGATTGACGAGCAGCAATACGGTTTTGCGGTCGGCAGATCGTGCCTTGTCGATCTTGGCCGCGACATCGTCCGGCGAGCGGACATCTTCATTGCCGATGGCGACGATGACGTCCCCAGGTGCGAGGCCTTTCTCTTCGGCACTGCTGCCTGGCTTTACCGATGTGACAACCACGCCGTTGATATCCTTACCGATTCGGAAGGCCCGGCGGGTGTCTTCGGTAGTCGCGACGCCACCGAGAATTAGAGCGACTGCGGCGAGTGCGCCGATTCGCGAATAATTGCGTTTTAATTCGTTTTTGTTTTGGTCCGTCATCAGGGCTCTCCTCAAATCACATCTG
>JAQCKY010000106.1 GCA_027592155.1 Pseudomonadota bacterium | reverse complement strand
CGGCGCTGATCCTGGTGATCATCGATATTTTCGCCAGCCTCGCATTGCGCGGGTACCTGACGGTTGCGCGCACGACACCTGCCGCCATTGCTCTGCTGGCAGTTTTCATGACCACACCGGCGTTGGCGCAATCAACCAGTGATGACGATCTCCTCTCCGTTGCGCTCAAATTACGGCTCGCCTATATCGAAACCGGCGACGCCGAGGTCGACCGGACCAGCAAAGCCGGGCTGGAAGGGCTGAGTTTGATCGCCAACAGCCGGACCGCCGCCGAACTGGGCCCACCGTTGGCCGTCGACCCCGCAACCGATCCACTCGTCTTTGCGCCACTGATCTATTGGCCGGTGACACCGGGGGCACCGGCACTCGGCAACACCGCGGTCCTGCGCCTGAAAGATTATCTCAAAAACGGCGGCACGATCCTGATCGACACCCGCGATGAAGGGAATCTCGGCTTTGACAGCACGCTGATGCGAACCATCGCACAGCAACTCGAAATTCCGCCTCTGATGCCGGTCCCGTCGGATCATGTGCTGACCAAAGCTTATTATCTGCTCCGTGATTTCCCCGGCCGCTGGGCCGGTGGCAGGGTCTGGGTGGAACGGGACGCTGAGCGGACCCGTGACGGCGTCTCTTCGATCATCGTCGGCTCCCACGATTGGGCGGCGGGCTGGGCGATCAATGCGGCGCAAAAGCCGATCTTTCCGGTGGTTCCCGGCGGCGAGCGCCAACGGGAAATGTCATACCGGTTCGGCATCAATCTGTTGATGTATGTTTTGACCGGTAATTATAAGGCCGACCAGGTTCACGTGCCGGCCATTATTGAAAGGCTGGGCCAATAATGACACTGGAACAGCCATGAGCTTAGGACTGACAGGCGTCGGTTTCGCACCGCTGATCCCCTGGCAAATTATCGCCGTCTTAGGCGTGATCGCATTTCTGCTGATCCTATGGGGCCTCTTCCGTGGCGCCAGGGGCACGTCGTTTCGCATCTTGGCGGTCGGCATTCTGGTCCTGGCGTTGTTCAATCCACGC
The DNA here is from genome assembly GCA_027592155.1 of Pseudomonadota bacterium. GTDB lineage: Bacteria > Pseudomonadota > Alphaproteobacteria > Rhodospirillales > UBA2165 > JAQCKY01. The sequence goes on along the minus strand of JAQCKY010000106.1, from coordinate 6,049 downwards.
TTGGAAAGCGAAACCCGCGAAGGCCAGCCCGATATCGCCATCGTCGTCGTCGACGAATCCAGCAGCCAAAATTCCGGCAACCGGCGCGAACAGACCCGCCAGGCGCTGGCCGATGTTGAGGCCAAACTCGCCCGCTTCGACGACCTCGAAGTCCGGGTGGTGCGCGGCAAGGAAACCGAAGACGGCACCGAGATGTTCGATGCTCTCGTCCTCGCCATCAACGATTTGCCGGCGGGACGTTTCGCCGGCGCGATCATGATCACCGACGGGCAAGTGCATGATGTCCCGAAGGATCCTCCGGTCGATCCCAACGCGGCGGCTGGTACTCAAGAGAGCCAGCCCGAAAAACAACGATACGATGCACCGCTGCATGTTTTGCTGACTGGAGAGCCCGACGAACGCGACCGGCGCCTGGTGATCGAACGGGCGCCGGCCTTTGGCATTGTCGGAAAATCAGTCAAAATTGCGGTCAAAATCGAAGACCGTCCGGGTAATGCCGGTCAATCGGCAGCCGTCACGCTCAAAGTGGGCGGCGGCGAGCCACGTCGCATTCAAGTCCCAATCGGGCCGGTCCGGGAAATCACCGTTCCCGTCGATCGTGGAGGCGCGACCATCGTCGAACTGGAAGTCGAGGCAATGCCCGGCGAGCGCTCGGTTATCAATAACCGCGCCGTCGTCGCGATCAACGGCGTGCGCGACCGTCTCCGCGTGCTTCTGGTCTCCGGACAGCCCCACGCGGGCGAGCGGACCTGGCGGAACCTGTTGAAATCCGATCCGTCGGTGGATCTCGTCCATTTCACCATCCTGCGCCCGCCGGAAAAAAACGATTTCACGCCGCTCAACGAGCTCGCGCTGATTTCCTTCCCGATCCGGGAACTCTTCGAGGTCAAGCTCAACGATTTCGATCTTGTGGTCTTCGACCGGTACGTTATCCGGTTCGTTCTGCCCTCCCATTATTTCGACAATATCGGCAAATATGTCCGCAATGGCGGCGCAATCCTGCTGGCGCTCGGCCCTGATTTTGCCGGTCTGCGCAGCCTTTACCACACGCCCTTGGGTCAGGTTCTGCCCGGTGCACCGACGGGGCGGATGCTTGAAGGCGGCTTCAAGCCTGCCCTGACCGACAAAGGCCGCCGTCATCCCGTGACGTCCGGGCCGGCTGTACGCCAAGCCGAGAAAAGCTGGGGACGCTGGTTCCGCCAGATCGACGCGGAGGCCCGGGACGGTGAGACCCTGATGACCGGTACCGACGGCAAACCTTTGCTGATTTTGAACCGAATGGAAAAAGGCCGGGTCGCCCAGTTTCTCAGCGATCAGGTCTGGCTCTGGGCCCGCGGTTTTGAAGGCGGTGGCCCCCACGCCGAATTGATGCGCCGCCTCTCTCACTGGCTGATGAAAGAGCCAGAGCTGGAAGAAGAAGATCTGGATCTTCTTTCCCAGCATTTGTGTCTGACCATTGTCCGCCGCAGCCTGGAAGAGAAAGTCCCACCGGTCACCGTTACCGCGCCATCCGGAAACAACGAGGTGATCACGCTGGAAGACCATGGCGACGGCAGCGCCACCGCTGAAATTACCGCCAGGGAAACCGGGCTCTATCGTATCGAAGACGGCATCCGCCGTGCCATGGCGGCCGTCGGGGCCCTCAACCCACCCGAACATTCCGATCTGCGCGCATCACCGGATAAGTTGGAACCGATCATCAAACCGACCGGTGGCAGCTTTAAGTGGATCGCCGAGGGCCTTCCCGATTACCGGCGCATCAAACCCGACCGCAACGCGAGCGGCCTCTCATGGCTCGGTCTCAAACGCAACGGCGCCTATGTGGTCACCGGCGTCCGCCAAGCATCCCTTTTCCCCGCGATCCTCTTCCTGATCCTCGCCCTTAGCCTGATGATGCTGGCTTGGTGGCGGGAGGGAAAATAGGCGCCACTGCGCCCCCAAATACTGTTGGATAGCCGCGTTTACGCGCACTCGGGAATCAGGCTAGAATTAAGCAACAATTTTAACGAGCAGGATTACGACGGGATGCCCTTTGTTCGACGCAACGACGAAGGCGAAATTGACGCAGTTTATGATGCGCCCGAAGGCGCGGCACAGGAAGAGATCGCGTCCGATGATCGGGAAGTTCTCGACTTTCTGGGGATCGATCCTGGTAATGCCACCCGAGGTGTCGAGTGGCGCCAATCCGATATGGAACTTGCCCGGGTCACCGAAGACCTGATCAATATTCTGGTCGATAAGGGCATTATCTCCTTTACCGATCTGCCGACGGGTGCTTAGGAAAAATTGATCCGGAGATCGAACTTGAGGAACGAGCTCTCATATGTCGCCAGTCTGTTTATGAGCGACGACGATGAGGACCACGATCTGCCCTAGATCGAATTTCGCTATTCAGCAGCCTGAGGCAAGTCGGGGCGCCAGCGCAAGACCGGACTACGTGCCGCCGTGGTTTCATCCAGCCGTCGCCAGGGTGTCAGGCGGGGTGCCTGCTTGAAGTGATCCACTTCTCCATCGCGCGCCCGTTCCGCCAGCGACCGTATCGTCATGATAAACTGATCCAGCGTCTCTTTGCTCTCGGTCTCGGTCGGCTCCATCAGCAATGCACCATGCACCACCAAGGGGAAGTACATGGTCATCGGATGGAATCCCTCATCGATCATCGCCTTGGCGAAATCGAGGGTCGTAACCCCGGTACCATGAAGGAAATGATCGTCGAAAAGCACTTCATGCATGCACGGCCCTGGAAAGGGCAGCGTCAGTAAGTCGCTAAGACGGGCCAACAGATAATTGGCGTTCAAGACCGCGTCCGACGAGGCCTGGCGCAATCCATCCGCCCCCATGCTCATCATATAAGCGAGGGCGCGAACAAAGACGCCGAACTGGCCATGGAAGCCCTTCATCCGGCCGTAAGGCGCACCGTCGCCATCTTCTGCATGTTCGACAAGCCGGAAGCCTTCTCCCTCCCGAATCACATAAGGCAGCGGTGCAAACGGCATCAGGGCCTCGGATAACACCACCGGCCCCGCGCCTGGGCCGCCACCGCCATGGGGTGTCGAGAAGGTTTTATGCAGGTTGAGATGCATGCAATCGATGCCGAGATCACCCGGCCGGACCCGCCCGACGATGGCATTGAAATTCGCCCCGTCGCAATAGACATAGGCGCCAACGGCATGCGCGGCCTCGGCGATTTGAATGATCTCATTCTCAAACAAACCGCAGGTATTGGGGTTGGTGATCATGATGGCGGCGACGTCGTCGGTAAGATTTTCCTTGAACGCCGCGAGATCGACACGCCCCCGTTCATCGGCCGGAATGGATTCGACACTATAGCCGCACATATGCGCGCTCGCGGGATTGGTGCCATGTGCCGATTCCGGAACCAATACTCTCTTCCGCGCATTCCCAGCTGCTTCCAAAGCCGCCCTGATGGTCATTAGACCGGTCAACTCACCATGGGCACCCGCCGCCGGAGACATCGCCACACCGGCCATACCGGTCAGCGTCGTCAGCCATTCAGCAGTCACGGCCATCAGCTCAAACGCCCCTTGAACCGTCGATTGCGGCTGCAACGGATGAATTCCAGCGAGTCCGGGCAATCGGGCCAATTTCTCATTGATCCGCGGGTTATGCTTCATCGTGCAGGAGCCGAGCGGATACATGCCGGCATCGATGGAAAAATTCTTCTGGCTGAGCCGTAGATAGTGACGAATCACCTGGGGTTCGGACAGACCGGGAAGCCCGATGGGCCCTTCACGCACGGCACTGCCCAGACGGTCGGCGACGTCGGGCGGTTCCGGCAGATCGACGGCGGTACGCCCCGGCGCATCTTGCTCAAAGATCAGCGGCTCTTCCATCACAAGGCCGCGGTGGCCGGTAATTGTCTGCAGGTCATCCGCCATTACAGCACCTCCGCCAAACCGGTACAGAGGGTATCGACATCGGCATCTTTTGTTGTCTCGGTCGCCGCGACGAGCAGCAAATTGTCGAGCGTTCCGTCGGACGGCAACAGCCGGGAAACGGGAACGCCGGCAAGGATATTGCGCTCCGCCAGAGCCTCTACCACCGCCGCAGCGGGTTTCGCCAGCCGCAAAGTAAACTCGTTGAAGAAGGTGTCATTGATCACCTCGACGCCCTCGAGGACGTCCAAGCGGTCGGCCAATTGCACCGCCTTGGCGTGGTTGAGTTTCGCGAGCCGGGTAAAGCCGGCCTCTCCCAACAGCGTCAAATGAATGGTGAAGGCGAGTGCGCAGAGGCCTGAATTCGTACAGATGTTGCTGGTCGCCTTTTCGCGCCGGATATGTTGCTCCCGGGTTGAAAGCGTCAGCACCCACCCCCGCTTGCCGTCCTCATCGACGGTTTCACCGGCCAGTCGGCCCGGCATTTGACGCAACAGGCGCTCGCGCACCGCAAACAATCCGACATGGGGACCACCAAATGTCAATGGATTGCCAAGGGACTGACCTTCTGCGGCGACGATATCGGCGCCCATCGCACCTGGCGCCTTAACCAGCCCCAGCGAAACAACTTCGTTGACCACCATGACCAGCAGCGCGCCGGCATCGTGGCATGCCTGAGCCAGTTCCGTGTAATCCCGTATCTGGCCGAAAAACCCCGGATTCTGAACAACGACACAGGCCGTATTCTCATCGAGGTGCCCGGCGAGATCTTCTGATCCAAAAGGATCAGCGGGCAAGGTCTCAACCTGCAGATCCATGAATTGGGCGTTGGTCCGCGTAACCTCGCCATAGTGAGGATGCACGCTGCCCGACAGGATCACCTTGCTGCGCCGGGTCACCCTGCAGGCCATCATCGCGCCTTCGGAACAGGCCGTCGCACCGTCATAGAGCGACGCGTTGGCGACCTCCATATCCGTAATCAGGGCGACTTGGGTTTGGAATTCGAACACCGCCTGGAGCGTGCCTTGCGATACTTCCGGCTGATAAGGTGTGTAGGCGGTGAGAAACTCACCACGCTGGATCAGGTGATCAGCGGAAGCGGGGATGTGGTGGCGATAATTGCCGGCCCCCAAAAAGAACGGTACCGCGCCTGCGTGCAGATTTTTATCCGCCATAACCGAGATCGCCCTCTCCACCTCAAGCTCGCCGGCATGGGGCGGTAGAGCCATGGCCTCGTCAAGCAAGGCAGCAGCCGGGACATCCTTGAATAATTCTTCGATGGAGTCCGCACCGATCGCCGCGAGCATGTCGCGGCGATCCGTATCAGTTAAAGGCAGATAACGCACAGACTAGAGATCCGCGACGTAGGCGAGATACGCTTCCTCATCCATCAGATCATCAAGCTGAGTTTCATCCTTGAGCTGGATCTTGAAGAACCAGCCCTCGCCTCGGGCATCCGCATTGACCCGTTCAGGCTCATCGACCAGATCGGTATTAGCCTCGACAATTTCGCCGTCGACGGGGGCATAAACTTCGGATGCCGCCTTGACGGATTCAACAACAGCAGCCTCCTCGCCTTTCGTAAATTTTTTGCCCACATCGGGGACTTCAACAAAGACGACATCACCCAGTTGTTCCTGGGCGAAGTCCGAAATACCGACGGTTCCAATATCGCCGTCCATCTCAATCCATTCATGTTCCTCGGTATATTTTACGTCTGCCATTCCACCAGTTCCTTATCTACTTAGATCTTAAAATAGTTGTGTTTTACGAAGGGCATTGCCCGGATGCGAGCGCCGTGCACCTTGTCGCGAATCACCAGTTGAACCGGCGTATCTGACTTGGCGAATGACGTCTCTATATATCCCATTGCGACCGGCGCTTCTATAGTGGGACTGAACCCACCACTGGTTATTTCGCCCACTGCGGTCCCATCGGGAGATTGAACAATCGTATGTGACCGCGCCGGTGCCTTGCCATCCGGGCGAATGCCGACACGCCGCCGGGTCACACCGTCGGTAATTTGTTTCAATATCGTCTCGGCGCCGATAAACCCGCCCTCTTCGCGCCGCCGTTTACCGATCGACCAGGTCAACGCCGCTTCGACCGGCGTCGTCGTTTCATCGATATCATTGCCGTAGAAGCACAGCCCG
>JAQCKY010000105.1 GCA_027592155.1 Pseudomonadota bacterium | reverse complement strand
CGCCTTCCGCCTGACCGGGCCCGACGATGCGGTCGCGCGGGCCAAGGCCTACGAAGCGGCAGGCGTCGACGCCGTATTCCTCGCCGGTGCCCAGACACGCGAGCAACTGGAAGCTGTCTCGGCGGCGGTCAACATCCCGATCTTCCTCGGCAATACCAGTCCCGAACTCAACGACAAGTCGTATCTGGCATCGCAAGGGGTGCGGATTTGTCTGCAAGGCCATATGCCTTACGCGGCCGCCGTGCAGGCTGTCCATAATACGCTGAAAGCTTTGCGGGACGGCACGCCGCCGCCGCAGCTGACCGGCGTCGCATCGGGCGATCTGATGAAGCAATATACCCGCGATGCCGATCACCAAAACTGGATCGAAGAATTCCTCGGCGACGGTTAGGCTATTCCGCGGCGTCGGCCTTGCCGGCTTGGTCGATCTGATCCCATGCCTCCAGCACCGCCCTAAACGGCAGCAAGATGGCCCCGTGCCGGGCCGCGGCGTCTTTGGCCGGCGCCAAGGCCTTGAGCGGCGCCCAGATGCCGTCAGGCGGGGCATCGCCCTGCTTTAACATCGCCTCGACCTGGTCGCGAACCCGTTCGATCTCCGCCCGATCCAATCCGATCGCCACGACGGCCATCACCGATGCCGAGGCTTGGCCCAAGGCGCAGGCCTTGAGCCTGTGCGCGTAGTTGGTGATTTTGCCGTCGGTGACGGATAGGTCGACGGTGATGCTGCTGCCACACAGCGGGCTCGCCGCGTCAACCGTTACGTCGGGCGCCTCCAGCGGTTCCGTCCGCGAAATATCGGCGGCAAGGCGAAGAACCTCTTTGTTATAGATGTCGTCGATCATCGCAGAACGGCTCCAAATCCCAATTCCAATCCGTGGCATCAGCGGGATTATACCGCCAATATATAGTCTTGCCGGGCCTGAATGAAATGGCTATCCACGCCAGGCCATTGTCAGCGCGCACACGGGAGCCATTTTGAGAGTATCTGACTTCGACTTCGATCTGCCGGCGGACCTCATCGCCCAGCAACCCATGGAACCCCGGGATGCGTCGCGGATGCTGGTTGTCGCGGAAACGCTCGTGGATCGGCAGGGCTCGGAGCTCCCTGATCATCTCGAACCCGGCGATGTCATCGTGTTCAACGATACCAAGGTTATTCCCGCCCGGCTGCGGGGCAAGCGCGGGGAAGGCAAGATTGAGGTCACCCTCCATCGGCAGGACGGTCCAGGTCTGTGGCGCGCCTTCGCACGGCCGGCGCGGCGTCTGCACCCTGGGCAGGTAATCGTCTTCGCCGATGATTTTCAGGCATCCGTTGAGGCCAAGGGTGAGGGCGGAGAGGTCACCTTACGATTTGACTGTGAGGACGGCGACTTTTTCCAGGCGCTCGATAAACACGGCATTATGCCATTGCCGCCCTATATCAAACGTGGGGATGCGCAGGTGCCGTCCGACCGGGAGGATTATCAGACCCTCTTCGCCGAGCGGGAGGGAGCGGTTGCCGCCCCGACCGCCGGGCTCCATTTTACGCCGGCCCTGGTTGAGGCCCTCGCGGCTCGGGGTGTTATTGCGGTCCGCATAACGCTTCATGTCGGCGCAGGGACCTTCCTTCCCGTTAAGGTCGATGATACATCCGACCATGTTATGCATGCCGAATATGGGGAAATCTCCGATGCGGTCGCGGAACGCATCAATAGAGCGAAAGCCGAGGGCGGACGCGTCCTGGCGGTTGGCTCGACATCGATGCGAATTTTGGAAAACGCGGCGGACGAGGACGGCACACTGCGCCCCTTCGCCGGTGAGACCGATATCTTTATCACCCCCGGTTACCAGTTTCGGATCTGCGATCTCATGCTGACGAATTTTCATCTGCCGCGATCGACGCTGTTTATGCTGGTCAGCGCCTTTGCCGGCTTGGACCGCATGCAAACGGCCTACGCCCATGCCATCGGGCAGGCCTACCGCTTCTACTCATACGGAGATTGTTGTTTGTTACAGAAAAAGGTGGAGATGTGACCGAGTTCTCTTTCAACCTCATGGCCGAAGACGGCATGGCGCGGCGCGGCCAGATCGCGACGGCCGTCGGGATCATCGACACCCCCGCCTTCATGCCGGTCGGCACCGCGGAGACGGTCAAGGCGATGACGGCGGAGGCCGTCGCCTCGACAGGCGCGCAAATCGTGCTCGGCAACACCTATCATCTCATGCTGCGGCCGGGTGCGGAGCGCATCGACCGGCTCGGCGGATTGCACAAATTTATGAATTGGCCCGGCCCCATCCTTACGGATTCCGGCGGCTTTCAAGTCATGTCGCTGTCGAAACTCAGAAAAATGACCGAGGAAGGCGTGACCTTCCAGTCTCACATCGACGGCAGCAAACATATGCTGTCGCCGGAACGATCGGTGGAGATACAAAGCCTTTTGGATTCCACCATCACGATGGTGCTCGATGAATGCGCCCCCCATCCCGCCACCCGCGACGAGATCGATACCTCGATGCGGCTTTCCATGCGCTGGGCGGACCGCTCGAAAGAGGCTTTCGTTGAGCGGCCCGGTTACGGCTTGTTCGGCATTGTCCAGGGCGGGGTCTTTGAAGAGGCCCGGCTTGAGTCCGCCGCCCATTTGGCGGGGCTTGGTTTCGATGGCTATGCGGTCGGCGGCCTGGCGGTCGGTGAAGGACAGGAAATCATGTTCGAGGTGTTGGATTATACGACGCCGGCCCTGCCGACGGATCGTCCGCGATATTTGATGGGGGTGGGGCGCCCCGCCGATATCGTCGGTGCCGTCGCACGAGGGATCGACATGTTCGATTGTGTCATGCCGACACGGTCGGGGCGGACCGGCCAGGCCTTTACGCGGCGGGGTGAGGTCAATATCCGGAACGCCCGTCATGCGGAAGACCCCCGGCCGCTCGACGAGGATTGCGGCTGCCCGGCCTGCCGTAATCACAGTCGCGCCTACCTGCATCATTTGGTGCGATCCAATGAGATTCTCGGCGCGATGCTGATGACCTGGCATAATCTGCATTATTACCAAGACGTCATGTCCGGTATCCGCAACGCTATCGAAGCGGCGGAGTTCGAAGACTTCGTTGCGGCGTTCGACGGATTACGGGCGTTGGGCGATATCGATCCTGTCTAAACGAGCGCTTGCTCGCGCCGCCGCAATCCCCACCACACGATCAAGGCGCCGACGATTTTGCTGGCGACCTGGATGAGGAGGGCGATCGGCGACAAGAACCCGATCATGCCGAGGAACACGACGCTATCCACCGGCGTTCCCAAAATGCTGGAATAGAGAATACGCTCCGAGAGCGGCCGCTTGGTCACCGTATAGACAAGCCAGTCGACCAGCTCGCTGATCATGAACGCCGCGGCACTGGCGAGCGCGATCTGCGGCCCCGCCATAAACCAACTGATCCCCGCACCAACCAACATCGCGACCAGCACATAATGGCCGATTTCACGTTGGGAGAAATCCCGGATGACGAAGATGAACCCGACGAGCAGCGACATCGGCGGCCAAAACGTCCCGGCGAAGACCTCGATGGGGGGAAGCTTTACGAAGCCGTAGTTCACCAAAATGATGGAGGCCACGTAAAGCAGGGTGAAGCGGTATTTCATAGAAACCTTATTGGATTAAGCCTGATCGAATTAAGCGGCGGAAAACTGGCCCGGTTATAATGCCGCACTGACATGGGCCGCAACCTCATTGGCGCCGCGAAATATCATATCGCCCGCGACCCAGGCAATCACTGCGAGGCCGATATAGGCGATCCAGTGATAACGCTCAATGACACGGGCAATATAATTGGCGGCGATTGCCATCAAAGCAATCGACAGGATCAATCCGAAAATCAACACTTCAATATGCTCTCCGGCGGCCCCGGCGACACCCAGGACGTTATCCAGTGCCATCGAGACATCTGCGATGACGATGGCGATCAGGGCCTGGCGGAACGTCTTGTTTGAACCCGGTTCGCCGCCGTCATTGGTATCGTCATCGTCAACCGCCCGGAGCTGTTCGCCGTGATCTTTGATTTCGCGCCACATTTTCCAGCACACCCAGGCTAGCAGAAGCCCGCCGGCGAGCGTGAGGCCGATAATAGAAAGCAGCTTGAAGGTAATCAGCGAGAGAATGATGCGCAGCACCGTCGCCGCGATGACGCCATAGATGATGGCCTTGCGGCGCAATTCCGAGGGTAAGCCGGCGGCGGCGAGGCCGATGATGATCGCGTTATCGCCGGACAGAAACAGGTCAATCAGGATCACCTGGCCCAAAGCCAGGTACCAGTCCGGTGTGAACATGGTCGCGAAATCCATACTACCCTCCAAAATTCTGCGTCGTTATGGGTAATCGAGGAAAGCGGGTCAATCCCCGGGCGATCTTTTTGCCGTTGGTCCTGTTTCGGGGATGGATTCACCCTTGCCTCGTTCACGGCCATAACTCATTCTGCGCCGATGTCAGATAATAATCCTAAGGTCGCCCTCGTAACCGGTGCGGCGCGCCGTATTGGGCGGGCCATTGCACTCGATCTGGCCGCCGACGGCTGGTCGGTCGGTGTGCATCACCTTTCTTCGGCGGAGGATGCGGCAGAGACCGTCGGAGAGATCGAGGCGGGCGGCGGAACGGCTGTCGCCATCGCGGGCGATTTGGAAGACGATCAAGTCTTACAGTCTCTCATGGCGGAAACGGCAGACAGGCTGGGGCCGGTTGGCTGTCTGATTAACAATGCGTCTTTGTTCGAAGATGACCGGGTAGATACGTTTTCGCTCGAATCCTTTGACCGCCATATGGCGGTAAATCTGCGGGCGCCGGCGGTGTTAACGCAGGCATTTGTCGCGCAACTGCCGGCGGATGCACGGGGTAACGTGATCAATATCCTGGATCAGCGGGTTTGGAATCTGACGCCTTATTTTACCTCTTACACGCTCAGCAAGTCGGGCCTCTGGTCGCTCACCCAAATCTCGGCGATGGCGCTTGCCCCCAAGGTCCGGGTCAACGCCATTGGGCCGGGACCTACTTTGCCCTCGCCCCGCCAGACCGAGGCGCAGTTCGAGCGCCAGTATAAATCGATGCCTCTGGCCAAGGCGGTGGCGCCGTCGGAAATCTGCGAGGCCGTGCGCTTTATCCTTGCGGCGTCTTCCATGACGGGGCAAATGATTGCCCTGGATGCCGGCCAACATATGGGCTGGGCTCAACCATCCGGCGATCTCGCGGTTGATGAATGAATGCACGATCCGTCTAGGCAGAGGTACCCCGAGTCATGAGCCACACACCCAAGGTCCAACCGCTCCGCATCGCGGATGCAGAAACATCGATCCGCCATGTTTTTATTCGGGACCTAGTGCTGACCGGGTTCATCGGTGTCTACAGACATGAACACACGCGCCAGCAACGCATTCGGATTAATCTGGACCTCGCGGTCCGCGAAGATATCCCGCCGACCAATGACAGCCTCGAAGAAGTCGTGAGTTACGAGGACGTCGCCGATGGCATCCGGGCGCTGGTGGCAAGCGGACATGTGAACCTGGTTGAGACCTTGGCGGACCGCATTGCCGAGATGTGCCTGGAGGATCAGCGGGTCCGGACAGCCAGGGTGCGAATCGAAAAATTGGATGTGTTTGCCGATGCTGAAAGCGCCGGTGTGGAAATCGAGAGATTTAGCACAATCGGTTAGACGCCGCTCTGTAAAAAGCAACGCAAGCTGTTGCAAACTAGACGTTTTTTTGAGCTCAGGAATGCCGAGTTGTGCACAGGTTGGGTGCGGGGATAGGGCATTGAACGCATATCATGATGTGAACAGATGATAAAAAACCTGTGAACAACTCAATTGTTAAAGTTGTTTAAAATCAAATGGTTATGTGATTTGCACAAAAATCGAGCACGGGGTCAAAATTGGCACTATGGTTGACGTCAGATCATGTGCACTCGAGTTATCAACAGGCTTATGCACATCTTTGGTGGATAGAATCTCCAGGCTGGTAATTGGGGGAGAGCACCCGGAATGATTGTTCAGTCATAACGGGGCTCAACAAATTGAGTTATAAGGAAAATCGGAACTTCGACCGATGAACGACGAACAAACGGACGACGGTAGGGACAACGCGGAAAGCGCGGCGGTTACCTCAAAGAGTGAGCCTTCGGAACCCGAGGGTGTGGCGGTGATCCGTGGATATCTGAAAACGCTGCCGGGACGGCCGGGGGTCTATCGCATGCTCAACGGTCAGGGCGATGTCCTCTATGTCGGCAAGGCAAAAAGCCTAAAAAAGCGGGTGGCGAATTACACCAACCTGGCCCGGCAGACCATTCGCATTCAACGGATGATCGGCCAGACCCGCGCGATGGAGTTTGTCACCACCCACACCGAAGCCGAGGCGCTTCTTCTGGAAGCGAACCTGATCAAACGGTTGGCGCCCCGCTACAATATCCTCCTGCGCGACGACAAATCGTTCCCGTCGGTTCTGATCACCGGCGATCATGAGTATCCGCAGGTTCTCAAACATCGCGGCGCCCGGAAGCGCAAAGGCGAATATTTCGGCCCCTTTGCGTCGGCCGGTGCCGTCAACCAGTCGCTGACGGTGCTTCAACGCGCCTTCTTGCTGCGGACCTGTACGGATTCCGTATTCGACAGCCGGACCCGGCCCTGCCTGCTATTTCAAATCAAACGCTGCTGCGCGCCCTGCGTCGGTGAAGTCTCCAAGGAGGATTACCTGGCGCTGGTGGAACAATCGCGGGCCTTCCTCACGGGACGATCGAGCGAAATCCAAAAACAGCTCGCCGAGGACATGCAGAAGGCAAGCGACGACCAGGCTTATGAGAAAGCCGCGGTTCTCAGAGATCGAATCCGTGCCATGACGAGCATGCAATCGGTGCAGGAGATCAACGCCGCCGGTGTCGAAAATGCCGATGTCGTGGCGATCCACCATGAAGGCGGTCAAAGCTGTGTTCAGGTGTTTTTCATCCGCAATGGATGTAATTACGGCAATCGCTCCTATTACCCCAGTCACGCGGCCGATGCCGAGGCGCCGCAAGTTCTCGAAGCTTTTTTGGGCCAATTTTATGCGAGTAAGCTTCCGCCCCGCCGCATTATACTGAGCGAGGCGGTGCCGGAGCAGGCGGTTTTAACCGCCG
>JAQCKY010000104.1 GCA_027592155.1 Pseudomonadota bacterium | reverse complement strand
GAAGCGCAAACCCGACCAGCTATCTGGAGGGCAACGCCAGCGCGTAGCGCTGGCCCGCGGGCTCGCCAAACGACCTCAAATATTGCTGCTCGACGAGCCGCTCGGCGCGCTTGACCGTAAACTGCGCGAGCGCACCCAATTTGAACTTGTAAATCTCCAAGAGCGTATCGGCACAACTTTTATACTTGTCACCCATGACCAGGAGGAAGCGATGACGATGTCCGATCGCATCGCCGTCATGGAGGCCGGGCGCATTCTGCAAATCGGGCCACCGCGCCAAGTCTATGAATACCCCACTTCCTACTTTGTTGCCGACTTCATCGGTGCCGCTAATTTGTTGAAGGGGGAGGTTATTGCCGCCGCCGCGGGAACGGCGAGCGTTCGTCTCACCGCCACCGGAACGACGATTACCGCGGCCTTCGAAACGCCAATCGCCCGAGGTGATCTGGTGACCGTCATGATTCGCCCGGAAAAAATACAAACGGTCCGAGAACCCGGGAACCGCGCCGAAAGCGGAAACGAACTATCTGGAATCGCTCGTGATATCGCCTATCTCGGCGATCTATCGATTTACCATATTGAAGTCGCGGAAGGCCTGGTGGTTCGGGTCGCCATGGCGAACCGCCAGCGGGATGATGAACCACCAATCACATGGAATGACACAGTTCATCTCAGATGGCATCCCGGTGACGGTGTAGTCCTTACGTCATGAGGGGATCAGTTGCCATGAAAGCATCGGGATTGTTGTCAGGCGCCGCCGGCCGCCGGCTGATAACAGCGATCCCGTTTTTGTGGCTGGTGGTATTTTTCTTTGCCCCTTTCCTGATCGTTCTCGCCATTTCGCTCAGCCGGTCCCGCTTCGGAATTCCGCCTTATGAGCCGTTGATCAGCAACGGGGCTCTCGCCGTGCGTCCCGATAATTATCTGTTCCTGCTAGGGGACCCCCTTTACATCACCGCTTTGGCAAATTCGCTCCAGATCGCCGCGACCTCGGCGGTCATCTGCTCGCTGGTCGGGTATCCGATCGCACTCGGTATCGCACGCGCCCCCCTTCGGTGGCGCACGCCGCTCCTGCTCGCCGTCGTCCTGCCATTCTGGACCTCATTCCTGATCCGCGTATACGCTTGGATCGCCCTCCTAAGCGGCGACGGTGTCTTCAATCAGGCGTTTCTTGCATTGGGGTTGATCGAGCAACCGATACAAATGCTGCATTCGTCTTTTGCTGTGCATCTCGGGATCGTTTACTCCTATCTGCCGTTTATGGTGTTGCCGCTCTACGCCGCGCTCGAACGCCAAGACATCGGCTTGCTGGAAGCGGCCTCCGATCTCGGCGCGCACCCCTGGCGCGCATTCCTGACAATTACGCTGCCGCTGTCGTTGCCCGGTGTCCTCGCTGGCTTTCTATTGGTATTCATACCTGCTGTTGGCGAGTTCATCATCCCCGAACTGCTTGGGGATTCCGGCACCATCATGATCGGTAAAGTCCTCTGGACTGAATTTTTCAATAACCGGGACTGGCCACTCGCGTCAGCACTGGCAACTGTTCTGCTGCTGCTGATCGTCGCGCCGCTCGCGTGGCTGGAACAATTGCGACTCAAGCGGGACAGGGCACGACGTTGAAACGGTTATCCCCCTGGCTTCTCAGCATGATGACGCTTGGATATTTGTTCCTCTATGGGCCAATCCTCTCTCTCGTCGTGTACTCCTTCAACGACTCACGACTGGTTACCGTCTGGGGTGGGGTTTCGACAAAATGGTACGGCTCGTTGGCGGAGAACGAAAAGCTGTTGAGCGCCGCCTGGCTCAGTCTCAAGATCGCTGCCGCGTCAGCCACCGGCGCCATTCTCCTCGGCACCCTTAGCGCGATCGCGCTTGTCCGTTTTGGCCGGTTCCGCGGCCGGTTTGTATTTTCCGCTATGACCGCGGCGCCGCTTGTCATGCCCGAAGTCATTACCGGTCTCTCGATGTTGCTGCTGTTTGTTTCGCTGCAACAGGTCGTCGGTTGGCCCGATGGCAGAAGTGCGCTCACCATTGCAATTGCCCACATCACATTTGCAACGGCCTATGTGACGATTGTCGTCCGTGCACGCCTATCCCAAATGGATCTCAGTCTTGAAGAGGCCGCGCTCGATCTCGGCGCCCGCCCCCTCAGGGTATTTATGACGATCACCCTACCCTTGATTGCCCCGTCGCTAATCGCCGGTTGGCTCCTGGCGTTCACTCTCTCGCTCGATGATTTAGTGATTGCCAGTTTTGTTTCTGGACCCGGATCGAGCACGCTTCCGATGGTTGTGTTTTCCAGTGTTCGCCTCGGACTCACCCCGGAAATCAACGCGTTGGCGACGATTCTTCTGGTAACCGTCGCGGTCTGCGTCATTTTTGCGGGACGCGCTCTTCGTCAACGCGACCAGAAGTAATATTTCGTCGATTATTTCTCGACGGAGGCCTCGACGACCCGAGCCCGCCGCGCGGCGACGGTTTCACGCCACACCAAGAACGCGCCGAGTACGACGCCGCCGATATCCGTGTAAATCGCCCCCTCGAAACCGGTACTCGGGACCAACAACGCGAACCCGGCAACGCCGAAGAGAATACGGTCCAGAATTCCCAATGAGCGCGTGAAGTATCCCATCGCGGCAATGGAAACCAGCCACACCCCCCCAGTCGCGGTCGCCGTCGCAATCACGATGTTTATGACCTCTCCCCGCATCAATAGATTTGGACTGAGCACGAATAAGAATGGCACGACATAAGCAAACCAGCCGAACCGCATGGCGCTGAATCCGGTTCGCATCGCATCGGCGCCGGTTAAACTAGCCGCCGCGAAAGCCGCGATGGCGACCGGCGGCGTGATCATCGACATCATGCCGAAATAAAGGATGAACAGATGCGCCGCGATGGGGTCGATCCCGACCTCGACCAGAGACGGCGCGATGAGGGTGGCCAGCAGCAGATAGACCGCGACCGTCGGCATCCCCATGCCGAGCACGATGCAGATCGCCGCCGACACCAACAACAGGGTGAAGAGATTGCTGCTCCCGATCTCGACGAGGGCCAGCGACAAGCCAAATCCGATGCCCGTGACATTGAGAGATCCGATGATGATTCCCGCGGCCGCCCCGATCATGACGATATCCAGAACCGCAATGCCGGTATCCTCGCCAAACTGGACGCATTGGATGACGCACTCGTCGAAATAATGACCTCGGCGACCAGCGCCGGTTATACCCCGGTTTCATTGCCCATCCCCGAAGACGTCTTGAAGGGTGTCGGCGAGGCAATCGTCAGAAAGGCCAAGGAAGTCGCCGCCGATCGAGGGGCCACCGATGTCGAGATTCAGATCGTCGACGGGTCGCCGGCCGATTGCATCCTCCAAGCCGCCGAGTTTGAGCAAGCCGACATGATCATCATGGGCTCCCGCGGTCTGGGAAAGTTAGGCGGTCTCCTGATGGGCAGCGTCTCCCACAAAGTCAGCCATCTTTCGACCTGCACCTGCGTCACGGTGAAATAGGCATCACGCTGTAATTCACAATCCGGAAAATCATCCAGCCGGGAGGCCGCGCTCGTCATTGATCACCTCACCTCTGCGCGGTGGACGCGAAATTCGGTAATCGCTGCAACATCCGGCGCGGTTCCCAGACCGGGTTCCGGCCCCAAGGCTATTTGGCCTTCCGCCATCTTCGGAAATGGTTGGGCCAGTCCTTCGCGCAAGGGATTGTCGTTGAAATCGACTTCCAGTGCGCCATCCCCGCCCACGGCTGCCAGCAGATGGGCGCTGGCGATCAATCCGATCCCCCCGCCGAGATAATGCGGGCAGTAGCGAATGCCGGCCTCCAGGATCGATCGAACGACCGGAAGATTGGCCGTGAAGCCGCCCCATTTGCAGATGTCGGGTTGAAGGACGCCGAGACTCCGGCCTTGGATCTTGCGGTGATAGTCGGCATCGCCGCGAATATTTTCGCCCGCGGCGATCGGGATCTTGGTGGCGGATGCCAGTAATTGCCATTCTTCGTCGGGACGGTCCGCTCGAATAGGCTCCTCCAACCAACCCAACGGCATGGCGCCGGCATCGCGAAGAAAGGCCAGTGCCTCCTTTACGGTCCAGGCCTGATTTGCATCGGCCATGAGCCGTTCATTGTCGGACAGGTCGGCGAATGCGCCCTCCAAAGTCGCGAGATCGGCGTCGTGGCCGAAGCCGATTTTGACTTTAAAGGCCCGGTATCCCTGATCGCGGGCACGTCCGATGGTGTCAGCGGCGTCGGTCGGATTGATGCCACTGGCATAGACGGGGATGCTTCGGGCGGTACCACCGAGGCGTTGATAAAGCGGCTCGCCCTCTTTTCGTGCGACCAGATCCCAAATGGCAATATCCAACCCGGCGATGGACTGGGCAATCGGTCCGATTTCCGCGGTTTGAATTGCCAAAACGTGAGTTTTGCTTGTCAGGTAATCAAAGATTTCTTCCGGCTGTTCAAATTCGTAATTGAGCAGTAACGGCGCAAATACCGTTTCCACCAGCCGAGCCCGATGTTCGGCGCCGCAGGTCGGGTAGTTGCACCACACCTCACCCCAGCCAAAACAGCCGTCGGCGTCTTCGATCCGGACGGTGACGGCCGGGCGGTCGTGCATCGTTCCAAAGGAAGTCATGATCGGAATCTCAATTGGCGCCCGGTAAACGAACACCTCCAATCGGCTTATGGAATATGTCATTTGGTGACCCGGCAAGTCTGCGGTTTTTCCATCTACCCCGCTCCCTGACCGGACGAGCCAATAACCGCGTTGGCGCCCTTTTCCGCGATCATCAATGTGGGGGCATTGGTGTTGGCGGAGGTGATTTGGGGCATGACCGAAGCGTCGATCACACGCAAGCCTTCGACGTCATGTACCTTGAGGTTGGGATCGACCACCGCGTTGTCGTCGGTTCCCATCCGGCAGGTTCCGACACAGTGGAAAACGGTCCCGCCGCCGTGGCGTATCTTGTCCCAGAGCTGGTCGTCACTCTGAAACTCTTTGCCCGGAATAACTTCGACGTCCCATAAATCGCGGAATGCCGGTTGGGCGTAAATCTCTCGGAGCATTTTGACGCCCTCGACAATGACATCGCGGTCCCGCCGTTCACCGAAGTAGTTTGGGTCAATATGGGGCTGTTCAAAGGGGTCGGTTGATTTGATCTTTAAGGTGCCGCGGGACTTGGGGTGGCACTGCCAAACGGACGCGGTGAAACCCGGATAGTCGTGCAACGGTGTCCCCGGTTTATCGACCGAGAGCGGCATGACGTTGAACTGAACGTCGGGACGCCCGTTCTCCGCATATTTCGTACAGGCCGCGCCCCCGACCTGTCCGGCGCCGACAGTGAGAGGGCCGGACGCATTGAACAGCCATTGCAAACCCCACTGCGCCAATTTGACGGGATTGCGAATCTCATTATTGACGGATTTTTTCGCCTTTAGGCGCACGATGGTGCGCATTTGATAATGGTCTTGCAGGTTGCGACCGACACCGGGCGCATCGGCAACCAGGGGAATATTGTGTTCGGCCAAGAGGTCCGCCGGGCCGATCCCCGAGAGCTGAAGAATTTGTGGAGACTGAATCCCACCGGCCGATAGGATGACCTCGCGCCGCGCCACGGCCTGTCTGATTTGTCCGGTTTCGACCCATTCCACGCCGGTCGCCCTTTTACCGTCAAAGAGGACGCGTGTGGTGTGGGTCCCGGTCAATACGGTCAGGTTGGGCCGCGCACGCGCCGGCTTCAAAAAGGCGGCTGCCGCGCTTGAACGCCAGCGACCGTTTATAGAGAGTTGATAGGCGCCGGCACCGTAGGTTGTCTCGGCATTGAAATCGGGATTGAACGGCAGGCCATATTCCTGAGCAGCCTTCACCCAGGCTTCGCAATAGGGATGGTCATTGCGCAAGTCAGTGACAGCCATTTCGCCCAGCTTGCCGCGAAACTGGTTTTCGCCGCCGCGATAATTCTCAAGGCGCCGGAAAAAAGGGAGGACATCCGAATAGCGCCAACCCTTTGCGCCCAGCCGGTCCCAATCATCGAAATCTTCGTGCTGGCCGCGGATGAAAATCAGGCCGTTGATGGAGCTGGATCCGCCAATGACCCGGCCGCGTGGCCAGACGATATTGCGGCCGCCGGTACCTTCGCCCGGCTCGGTATCGAAGTGCCGCGCAAAACGCTCATCATAGATGGTGCGAAAATAGCCGACCGGCAGTTTCAGCCAGAAGTTTCGGTCAGACCCTCCTGCTTCGAGGACGAGAATCCTATGGTCGGGATTTGCGCTCAGCCTGTTGGCCAACAGCGAACCGGCCGACCCCGATCCAACGATGATGTAATCATAGCCGGAAGCATTTTTGCCCTCTGGCTGCATTATTCTCTACTCCCGGAGGCGACGGAAGCTCCCGCCGTCAAGGTCAAATTCATCGTTACGTCGGCATCGGCTGTTGCGGTTTGGGCGTCTTGCCCTGCCGGGATTTGACCATGCCGGATAGGGACCGGTCACGAAGCTTATCCACCAAGCGATCGCGGAACGTCCGGTGCTCTTCCCTGAACCATAAGTTCTGCACCTCCGCCGGGTCGGCCTCTAGGTCGTAAAGCTCTCCGTCGTCTTCATTGAGATACCACACGATTTTCCACTTTTGATCGCGGCGCATCACGATGAATTCGGCGCCGGTCTGGATATGATCGCGCGCCAGTTCCGCGTAAACGACGCCATCTCCGGGCGCGCCGGTCTCGCCGGTTAGACAGGGCCATAGTGATTCTGCATCCCAGTCGGCGGGAATCTCCATCCCCGCCGCTTGTAAAATGGTCGGGGCGACATCCATGAGTTCAACCGGGGTATCGACCTCAAAGGAGTCCGTTATCAGTCCGGGCGCCCATACGATCAGCGGCACCCGAAGCACCGAATCGTACATCGTCCACTTTTGGACATGTCCATGATCGCCCAGTGCATCGGCGTGATCGGACGTGAAGATCACGATGGTATTATCGAGATAGCCTTTCTTATCGAGCACATTGATGATCTCACCGACCTTCTGGTCGATCATGGAAACATTCGCGGCATAGTGCCGGCGCATCCGGAGCAATTCGTCCGTCCCGGGCAGATGCTTCCATTGGACCGAGTCGAAGTTGAACTCGATCATATTTTCCCGCAGCACCT